>CBFGVD010000352.1:0-4360 GCA_965651965.1 uncultured Verrucomicrobiaceae bacterium
GAAGTGGCCCAAATCGTTCCAATTCCGCATCCGCCCTTTTTCCGGATCGTCCAGTGGCACCGGTTCGCAGTTGAGCGGGTGATAGTTGCAGAAATCCCACAGGGCGGTCTCCGGTCCGCCGCGGGCGTTCGTTTCCGCCACCAGGTCCACCAGAAGGCGGCGCTCTTTTTCAAAGGGGATCACTCCTTTGCCGATATGGTCCGCCTCGGCGTGCATCAGGGCGTGGTTCGAGTGGAAGAAAAGGATCACACGGCAGCCGCGGCTTTTCGCGTCCTCCAGGAAGGTCCGCAAGCCCGCCAGTTTCGCCTCGTTCAGCGGACGGTCCGGCCCGGCGGCGTCGGTGGTTTCCAACTCCGTCCGCGCCGCGATGGTGGAGGCGATGAACTTGAGCTGGCTCAATTTCTGTATCTTCGGGGCCCGGCGCATGCCCTTCGGGCCGTATTCCGCGGGCTTGTCCTCGCGCCGGTTCTCCAGGGTCGCCCGCGAGGCCTCCAGCGTGGAAAGGCCGAAGAGATAGCGCAACTCGTTGTCCAGGCCGGAGTCCGGCGAAAAGGGCGAAGCTCCGAAATCGAAGAGCGGGCGCGTGTCCACCGGCGAGGTCAGGTCGCCGGGGTCGATCCCCAGCAGGACCAGCTCGGCAGGCTCATGCGCCAGGAAATACCGGCCGATCGCGGCGGTCTCGTGGAGGAAAGCGGCATTGCAGCCCAGATTCACCACCTCCCGCCCTCCCCAGCCCGGCCAATCGGGGTCGAAGGCGTTCGCCACGCGGGAGGATCCGACAAGAGCGATCCTCCATGTGCCGGAGCGCAGGATGCCCGCCTTGCCCGTACGCAGGTGGCCGGTCTGGTCCCGGTAGGGATCCAGGGTCTGCGCCTGCCAAGGCGCGGGAGTCACGCGCCAGGGATTGACAGTGCTGTTGGTCAGGCCCACCGCCAGCGTGCACAGGGAGACCGCGCCGATCACGAGGAAGGCGTAGCGGCGGCCGGCGCGGTGGGAGGCGGCGCTCATCCGTGCAAGCCCAGCCAGGACACCGGGATCAGGCGCTCGGGTTCATCGATGCTGTAGCCCAGCGCGTTCGCCCGGCTTTCGAATTTCTCCGCCATGCCGGAAAAGGAGGGCCGCAAGCGGTTGAGCAGGGAGCCTTTCTCGGCCCGGTAGGTCTCGAAGTACTTCGCGTTCACATCCGGCCGCACCTCGTGCTTGAGCTCCACCCGCGGCATGCCCAGCCAATCGGTGAGCAGGTCGAGCGTCGGCTTCGGCTCGCGGACGAATTCCTCGTAGCGGAAGACGGCGAGGTGCTTCAGGTGGCTCATGTCGCTCAGGAAACGCTCGTAGCAGAGGATCGAGTGCTCCAGCAGGGAGGGGATATCGGTTTTGCTCCACTTGCGCGTGGCGTAGGAGACGGCCAGCGGGTGGCGCAGGATCACCACGAAGCGGGAACCGGGGTAGAGGGCCTGGAAAAAGCGCAGCCGGACGATGTTCGGCGGGGATTTCTCCAGCAGGAACTCCTTCGACATGTCCCAGTGCTGCGACCACTCGCGGAAAAGCTTGTCGGCATTCTCCGCGGTGGCCAGCGGGTGGGTCTCGTCCATGTGGGAGGCGGGATCGAAACCGAAGCGCCCCGGGCCGCCGTAAACGCTGGCGCGGGGGTAAACGGTCTGGAGGAACTGGCCCTCGTCCTGGGGGAAGCCGGTGTTCGCGAAGCCGGTGGCCGCCGGGCTGCCGCGGAGGATTTCGTGAACCAGGGATGTGCCGCTGCGGTGCAGGCCCCCGATGAAGACGAATTGGTGCGAGTTCATGGATGAAAGGGGCGGAAATCAGGGTGCGGCGGGAGAAAGCAGGGATTCCTTCCAGGCGACATCCGCGGCACCGGGCCCGGAAAGGTAGTCCCGATAGCCCCGGCGGATGAATTCCAGGTATGCGCCGAAGTTCTCCCGGCCGATTCGCCAGCCATGGCCCTGCCATTCGGGATGCGTGCCTTCCCAGCCGAGCGCCTGCCCGAGCACGGATTCGCCCAGTTCCACGTCATAGTGGCCCAGATCGTTCCAGTGCTTCATGCGTTCCAGCCCCTGCTTGTCCGCTGGCAACAACTCGCAATTCACCGGGTGGAAATTGCAGAAATCATGGTAGCTGAGGAAACCGGGGCGGAGGGCGTCCGTCTCCTCCGTGAGATCGAGCAGGAAGCGGCGCGCCGCCTCGAAGGGCACCGGCGGGTTCTCCCGGTCGCGCGAGTTCGAGTAGGAGAGGACGTGGACGGGATGAACGATCAGTACGACCCGGAAGGAACCCTCCGCACACTCGCGCAGGAAGTCGCGGAGCAGCTTCGCCTTGGCAGGGTCCACGCCGATGCCGCCTTCCACCCGCTCGCTGCGGAGTTGCTCGCGGATGAATTTCATCTGCGAGCGGGACTTCGCCACTTCCGGGCGCAGGCGCAGGCCTTGCGGGGTGTATTCGCCGGGCGCTTTCCGCGCCGCCCGGTCCAGCACCTCCAGGGAGGCCTCGAAGGTGGAGAGCCCGGCGACGTAGCGGAGTTCCCGGTTGAAGGTATCCGTATCCGAGAAGGGGGAATTGTAGTAATCCGATTTCGGGCGGGTGTCGTTGGCATTCCCCAGATCGCCGGGGTCGATGCCGATCACGAGCAGTTCCGGCTCCTGGCGGGCGAGGAAATAGCGCGCGATCCCGACGGTTTCGTAGATGAAGCCGCCGCTCGCGCCCAGGTTGACCACCCGCTTGTTTTCCCACCCGGCGGCGCCCGGGTTCCAGGCGTTGTCCACCCGGGAGGAGCCGAAGAGGCCGACGTCCCAGGTGCCGGAGCGGATCAGCCCGGCCTTGCCGGTGCGGATCTGGCCGGCGATGTCGCGGTAGGGCTCCAGCCCCTTCGCCCGCCACGGGACGGGCGTGACCCGCCAGGGGTCCACGGTGGTATTCGCCACGGCGAAGACGATGCACGCGAGCAGGGCTCCCCCGATGACGAGGAAGTTGTAGCGCCGCCCGGATTGCATGCGCGAGGGTCTATGCGGTGGCCTTGCCAAGTCAACGCCGGAGGGAAGGGGCGGAGGGGACGGTTTTTGCCCTTGCGCGGGACGCGCGGGCGCGAACATATCGGCCCCCGAAGTGCCGGATACCCAAGTCGTTTTCCTTCTTTCCATGCCGCGCGCGGGCTCGACCCTGCTGCAGCGGCTGCTGATGGGCAGCGGGGTCTGCAAGACGGTGGGCGAGCCGAGCTTCCTGCTGCGTTTCCTGGGCGAGGGCGATCCCATCCTGCGGGCGGCCACCTACTCGGAGGCGCTGGTGGAAACGGCCCTGGCGGACTTGCGCAAGGCCTGGTCCGGCTTCGACGAGTGCTATCGCCGCGGCGTCCACGATCTGGCCGTCTCGCTCTACAACGGGCTGGCGGACGGCTTTCCCTACTTCATCGACAAGACCCCGCGCTACAGCCTGATCGCGGAGGAACTGGCGGAGATTTTCCCGGAGGCGAAGTTCATCGTGCTCTGGCGGCACCCGCTGGCGGTGGCGAACTCGATCAGCACGACTTTCCGGGACGGGCGCTGGGAGCCGCACTCCTTCGAGCTGGACCTGTGCTGGGGCATGGACCAGCTGCGCTCGATCTGCGAGAAGCACGGCCCGCGAATCCACCAGGTGCGCTACGAGGATCTGGCGGCGGAGCCGGAAAAGGAACTCGCCCGCCTGGGGGAATACCTGGGCATCCCGGATCTCGCCGCGGTAGCGGGCAAGGAACTGAAAAAAGGAAACGACGGCCAGCTCGGCGATCCGACGGGAGTGAAGAAATACTCGAAGGTCTCCGCGGACAGCATCTCCGAATGGGAGTCGGCAATCCGGAACTGGTACCGCGAAGGCTGGGTGAAGAAGTATTTCAGCGGGGAGCGCGCGGAGTTTTTCCGCTCCCTTGGCTACGAACTGCCGCAGCGGATGAAAGACGGCAAGGTCCCCTTCGGCCTGATCGACGGTGTGAAGGACTGGTTCTACAGCTCCCGGATCATCAACCGCCGCGTCCTGCGTCCGCTGGGTTCGAAACGGCGGATGAAGAAAGCCGCGAAGAAGCGGGGCTATTTCGTGGCCTACCGCTGAAACCGCGATAGCGCGGCGGCCGCGGTTTTTCACAAGCCGCTCATGGAGATCACTTTCCCAGGCCTTCCTCGATCAGTTCTTCCTTCCACGCCACGTCCGCCGCTCCTTCTCCCGCGAGATAGCTCTGGTAGTCTTCCCGCAGCCGGGCGATGCGGGTTTCCACGTTTTCCGGGGTCAGGCGTTCGCCGTAGTCCCGTAGCGCGGGGTCTTCCAGCGTCCATCCGGCCATGAGCGAAAGCATCCCCTGGCCGACATCCTTGGTGAAGTGTTC
>CBFGVD010000353.1:0-4338 GCA_965651965.1 uncultured Verrucomicrobiaceae bacterium
TGGCTGAGGCCGAAGGCGGAAATGCCGTAGATGATGCCGAAGTTCACCATCTTCGCGCCGCTGCGCTGCTCGCGCGTGACTTCGCTTTCCGCCACGCTCCATACCTTTGCCGCGGTGGCGGTGTGGATGTCGCGGTTTTCCCGGAAGGCTTCGATCATCGAAGCGTCGTCCGCCAGCGCGGCCATCACGCGGAGCTCGATCTGCGAGTAGTCGCAGGAAAGCAGGGTGAAGCCTTCCCTCGGCACGAAGGCCTTCCGGATCTGCCGCCCCAGCGCGGAGCGGATCGGGATATTCTGGAGGTTCGGATCCGTCGAGGCGAGCCGCCCCGTCGCCGCCACGAGCTGGTGGAATTGCGTGTGGATGCGCCCGGTTTCCTTCACGATATGTCCCGGCAGCGCGTCCAGGTAGGTGCCCTTCAGCTTCGTCGCCTCGCGGTATTCCAGGATCTCGTCGATGATCGGGTGCTTCCCGGCGAGCGCGGCCAGGGTCGCCTCGTCCGTCTTGAATTGCCCGGTCTTCGTCTTCTTCGCCTTGTCGGCCAGCCCCAGTTCGTTGAAGAGGATCTCCCCGAGTTGTTTCGGGGAGTTCAGGTTGAAGGGCCGCCCCGCATGCTTCGCGATCGAGCCGGAAAGTTCGTCGATCCGCTGCTGGAGCTGCCCGCCGATCTCCACCAGTGCCGCCGGGTCCACCGCGATTCCCTCCATTTCCATCCGCACCAGCACCGGCAGCAGGGGACATTCGATTTCGTGGAGCACTTTCTCCTGCCCGTCGATCAGGGGGCGCAGTTTCTCCGCCAGCTGCCAGGTCACGTCCGCGTCCTCCGCGGCATACTCCGCCAGCGTCTCCAGCGGGATCGCGGAAATGTCCAGCTCCTTGCCTGCCCGTTTCGTCTCGGCCAGTGAAAAGAGATCGTCCGGCAGCGGCGGCTGGAGGTGGCTGTTCGCGATGTCCGCCAGCTTGACCGGCGTGTAGCCCAGCATTGTCTCGCTTGCGTAGTCCATCGTGTGGCGCTGGTCCGGATAGATCAGGGAGTGCGCCAGCATCGTGTCCAGGATGGGTCCGGCCACCATGATCCCGTGGTGATGCAGCACGGAGAGGTCGTACTTCAGGTTATGTCCCACCTTCTCCGCCGGTCCTTCGAGCACCGCCCGCAGGGCGGGCAGCAGATCTTCGGAATAGGGCAGGTACCAGCCTTCGTGAGCCGCCCAGGAAAAAGCCACGCCGAGCAGCCGGGCCTGAAAGCGGTCCAGCGAGGTCGTTTCGATGTCGAAACAGAAACGCCCTTGCCCGGAGAGCTCGCGGAAAAGCTCCGCCTGCTTCTCCGCGGTATCCGCCAGATGGTAGGAATGCGGGACATCTCCGATCTTCTTGAAAGTCTCGAAAATCGTCTGCGAGCCGTTCCCCGCGGTTCCGGGGGCTTCCGGAGCCTGTGTGCCGGCAAGGGATGCCGCGGCGGCCGTTTCGCCGAAGAGCCGCTTCGTCAGCGAGCGGAACTCGAACTCGGTGAAAAGCTCCTTCACCGCCTCCTCGTCGCGCGCGGAGAGCAGCAGGTCCTCCCAGGAAACTTCGACCGGGGTATCCGTGATGATGGTAGCCAGATCCTTCGAGAGCAGGGCGGTATCCGCATGGGTCTCGATGTTTTCCTTCTGCTTGCCCTTCAGTTTCCCCGTATTCGCCAGCAGGCCCTCCACGGAGCCGAATTCCGCGATCAGTTTCTGCGCCGTTTTCGGCCCGATGCCGGGAATGCCGGGGATGTTATCGACGGCATCCCCCATCAGCCCGAGCAGGTCGATGATCTGGTGCGGGTCTTTCACCCCCCAGATTTCCGGGAGTTGCGGAAGCCCGATGATCTCGTGTTCCGAACCTTTCTTCCCCGGTTTCCACATGAAGGTGGAGGGGCCCAGCAACTGCGCGAAGTCCTTGTCCGGCGTGACCATGTAGGTCTCGAAGCCCTCCTTCTCCGCCCGCTTCGCCAGGGTGCCGATCAGGTCGTCCGCCTCGTAGCCGTCGATCTCCAGCAGCGGGATGTGGAAGGCCCGGCACAGGCGCTTCACGTTCGGGATCGCCGCGGCCAGTTCCTCCGGCATTTCGTCCCGCTGCGCCTTGTAGGCGGGGAATTTCACGTGCCGGGGCGTCGGCGCGGAGGTGTCGAATGCCACGCCCAGGTGCGTCGGCTTCTCCTTTTCCAGGATGGTCAGCAACGTATTGGTGAACCCGTATAGCGCGGAGGTATTGATGCCCTTCGAGTTGCGGATGGGATTCTGGATGAAGGCGAAATGCGCCCGATAAACGAGCGCCATCCCGTCCAGGAGGAAAAGCCGTGGCATGGCGGGGAAGCTAGGCGGCCCCGGTGCCACGGCCAAGGGAGTTCTGGCAGGGTCTTTCTCCGGCAGAGTCCGCGTTTTGGAACAATCTGGCCAAAGGGTGGCCGGAATTCCTACGTATGGGCCAGCAAGATGAAGTATTTCTTCCCCATGTTGTGCGTCGCGGGAGCTGGAGCCGCGGGCTACATCTTCGAGCCGCAGATCACGCCGAACCTGATTTCCTACAATCAGCCGAAGGTTGTGCACATCGACGCCGCGACGGGGGAAGAAAAAGACGAATCCGCACTGGGCAAGGTCAAGCCCGCTCCCGGGCCGGTGACTCCGCCGGAGCCGGAGCCGGAGCCCGCGCCCGAGCCGCCGCCGGTGGTGAAAAACGACCCGTCCCCCGTCCCCGAACCGGCTCCCGAGCCCGCCCCCGAACCTCCGCCCGTAGCCGACAACGGCGGCGAGGAGATGCAGGAACCGGAGCCCAAGCCGGAGCCCGAACCGATCCCCGAGCCCGCCCCCACGGGCACCGCGCTCGGCGAGGAAGAGATCGTCAAGGCGATGCAGGAGAGCATCCAGGCCGGCCAGATCAAGGAATTCACCTTCGACCAGGTGCTGGGCTGGAAGGCCGGCGAAAAGGAAACCGTGGACGGCACGGAGTACCAGACCGGCATCGCCGCCTACAAGGCGGAGACCATCTTCGGCGTGAAGACCATCCAGGCAAAGGCCCTGATCCAGAATGGCAAGGTCGCCAAGTGGATCTGGACCAATACCGGGATGGAGATCAAGTAAGGCGGCCGTGCCGCCTGCTTACCCCAAGTAACGCCCCGCCAGGTGGGCGAGGTGTGCTTCCGCCGAGGGCTCTTTGCCGGTTGCCGCTTTGACGATTTCCGCGGGCGTGGGTACCGCACCCTTCGCGTGCACCTTTTCCCGCAGCCAGCCGAGCAGCGGGGCGTAATCCGCCTTCTCCGCCGCTGCCGCGATTTCCGGATCCGCCGTGGCTGCCGAGAACAGTTGCGCGGCATTCAGGTTCCCCAGCGTGTAGGTCGGGAAATACCCCAGCCCGCCCAGGGCCCAGTGGATGTCCTGCAGACAGCCGCGCGCGTCGTCCGGCGGCGTCATGCCGAAGAGCTCGCGGAAGCTTTCGTTCCAGGCCGCGGGCACGTCCTTCACCGCCAGCTCGCCGGAAACGAGCCGCCGCTCCAAGCCGAAGCGCAGCAGGATATGCAGGTCGTAGGTCGCCTCGTCCGCCTCCACGCGGATGAAGGAGAATTCCGCCCGGTGGATCGCGGCGAGGAAATCCTCCGGGGATAGCCCGGCGAGCTGCGGGAAATGCTCCGCCGCCACCGGCAGCCACTTTTCCCAGAAGGGCCGGGAGCGGCCCACATGGTTTTCCCACAGCCGCGATTGCGACTCATGGATGCCCAGGGAGGCCGGCTCGCCGGAGGGCAGGCCGAACTCGGAGCCCGGCAGTCCCAGCTCATAGAGCCCGTGGCCCGCCTCGTGCATCACGCCGAAGAGGGAAGAGGTGAAGTCTTCCTCGTCGTATCGCGTCGTCAGGCGCACGTCGCGCGGTCCCAGCGTGGTGCAGAAAGGATGCGCCGTCGTGTCGATCCGTCCGGCCTTGAAATCGAAGCCGAGCGATTCCGCCACCTTGGCATTGAAGGCCTGCTGGGCAGCGACGGGGTAGGGGCCTCCCGGCAGCCGTGCGCTCCTTTTCTCCGAACGCTCCACCGCTGCCGCGGCCAGCTCGCGCAGCCGCGGCCGCAGCGCGTCGAAAAGCGTGCTGATGCCCGCGGCCGTGGAGCCGCGCTCGTAGGTATCCAGAAGCGCGTCGTAGGCCCCCGCCTCATAGCCCCAGCGCTCCGCTTTTTCCCGCGCGATGCCCAACAGGGTCTCCAGATGGGGGGCGAAGGAGCCGAAATCGGATTTCTTGCGCGCCTCCGCCCAGGCCACCTTGGCCAGGGAGGACGCCTGCGCCTCCCGCGCCACCAACTCGCCCGGCAGCTTGGTCGCGCGGTCGTAGTCG
>CBFGVD010000354.1:0-4336 GCA_965651965.1 uncultured Verrucomicrobiaceae bacterium
CCGGCACGGTGTTCCCCTTGGAATCCTTCCGCCGTGTCCACCACTCCCGCTTGTCATACTCCGCCGTCAGCGGGGTCAGCAGCTTGGCATTGAAGTCCGCGCGGGAAATTTCCTCGGCATCCGGCAGGGGCAGGCCGATCAGGTTGTCCGCGGGAATCTCCCGGGCCTTCGCGTAGAACTCCGCCAGCGCCTTCGAATCCGGCGAGGAGGAGTTGTAGAGCACCGCGACCGAGTCCGGCAGGGGTGGAGCGGGTGCCGCCCGGAGCGCGAGCGGGAGAGCGATGAGAAAACCAATGAGCCGGATCACCCGCGAACAATGTACTCATGGGCGCGGGAGGCAAGCCGGGGCTTGGCCCTTTCGGGGCGGTCCCCGGCATGTGGGGGCGCGCTCCGGGGAGACAATGGGGCGCGTGTGCTCCCCCTTCAGGACCGGATTTTCAGCCCGTCGTAGGCCGCCTGCACACCGCGGGGCAGGATGGCCTCCAGCTCGTGGTGCTCGCTTTCGTGGCTCAGGTGGGTCAACCAGGCGCGGCCGGCCTCCGCCCGGGCGATGACTTCCAGCGCCTCGTCCGTGGAGAGGTGGGTGGGGTGGGGCGCGGTGCGCAGGGCATCGATGATGAGGATGTCCGCGCCGTGCAGCAGGGCCATGGTTTGGTCCGGGATGCTCTTCACATCCGGGATGTAGGCGATGGAGGGCACACCCGGCGCGCGGAAGAGGAAGCCGATGGTGTCCGCTTTTGCGTGCACCACGGGCAGGGGCGTGATGGACAGTTCCCCGAGGGAAAAGGGGCCGGAGATGATGTGCGGGTCCGGCTTGATGTAGCCGCGGAAGATATTTTCCTCCGAAAATGCCCAGCCGAACATGGTCTTGATCGTATCCATGCACTCGGGCGTGGCATGGAGGGGCAGGGGAGTGTCCCGGTGCCAGCAGAAGGCCCGCAATTCATCGAAGCCGACCACGTGGTCCACGTGGGCATGGGTGTAGAGCACCGCATCCACCTGCGTCAGGTTTTCCCGCAGGGCCTGCTCGCGCAGGTCGGGCCCGGAATCCACCAGGATCGAGAGTCCCCCGGCGCGGAGATGGATGGAGGAGCGGGTGCGCTTGTTCCGCGGATCCTCCGAATGGCAGACCCGGCACGCGCAGCCGATCACCGGCACGCCCACCGAAGTCCCCGTGCCGAGAAAGGTCAGTTCGAAATCCGCCGCCATGAATCGTTCCGCGGGGAGCTTGGCAGCGGTGCGGGCGGGGGCAATGGGAAATGAAGACCGCGCGGGGTCAAAACGGGCTCGGGCGAAGGGGAAGGTAGGGCGATGCGATGCTACCGTCGTCCCGCGAGAAACGATAGATCAAACGGGAACAACGCATCTGGATGGTGCCACGAGCGTCATGAACCTCGATCCGCCGGAGTGAATCCACCTGCCCGCGAAAATAGGGGCTGGAAATGAAGCCGGAGCAATACCGGTCGCAGTCCACGAGGACGATGTGGAGAAACTCGCCATGCGGGGAGTCCACCCGGCACCACAAATGAAGATTTGGATGCTGATATCCGGATCGTGAAATGTCTTCCGGGAAATAGCGCTCATTGCGGCTGGAACCGTAGAATTCGAGCGTTTCCGAATCCTCCCAGCAAACCGCGGAATCGAAAGCGTCCAAATCGGACTGGCAATCGACCCGCCTCCATGTCTGGTCGTTGCTCATCGGTCCGGACCGGCTTCGAGTGTCGCCACGTGCAGGCCATCGCTGGACCGGAAGATTTTCCCGGACGAATCGACAAAGCGGGAACCCTCGTCGATGAAGCAAGGGGTATCGTGGGTGACGCGCTGATGCTCTGAAACCGGCTCGCCTTTGTTTGGATCGATGGCGGTAATAAAAGAGGCGTCCCAAGAGTCGAACAAGAGAACCCTGTCCTGGTGAAAGGCGGCTCTTATGCAGTTCGGTCTGCGATCCTCCGGGACGTAGCGGGAAATCACCTTGCCCCGGTAGTCCAGAATCCGGGCTCCGCTTTCTCCCTCGGCGAGAACGATCATGCCGTCCCCGAAGGCGACGTCGATGATGGAGAAGTGAATCATGGGAGCCGAACCGATTTCTTTTTTCGTACTCTCCAAAATCCGGATCACGCTGTCGCTACTGTCCTGAATCAGGATCAGTCCTTGCCGCGGGTGGAAGTAGGCCCGATTTTCCCGATCTCTTGTCCACTTGGTGCTTCCGTCCCGGGCGTCCAATTCAACGATTCCCGAGAGAATTCCCGGTTCGTCCAGCCGGGATTCGGGCGCTTCAAGCGTCAGGAATACCGAGCCGGGAAATCCTGCCGAGAGATCGACGCTCTGAATGCCGGGCAGGCCGGTCCGTTGCCAAGCCACGCGGTTGGCGGCGTAGTCAAAACAAGTGAGGCCGCCCTCCCAGGTTCCGGCGTAGATCAGGTGGTTCACCGGATCGATGGCGTGCCGGTTTGCTCCGCACGAGAAACCGGGCTTCACCGTGGCGAGGGGCGACGACGAATCGGATTTCCATATCGTGATCGTTTCCTTTTCAAGCGATCCTCCGAAATGCCGTGAATCGCAGGAGGCCCGTGTGTCGCGCAGGAGCATCTTCATGGCCTAGCCGGATGCCCGGGGCGGGACAAGTCGTCGGGCTACCGCTTGAATCATTCCGCCTCGGGAGTGGCAGGTTTCCCTCCTTCGGTTCGGGTTTCTCTGAACGGATCTTCGGGGTCCGCTTCACGAAGGGTGTCCGAAAGCATCTGGATATCTTCTATGATCCGCTTTTGGAGCAGTTCCATGGGTTTCTCTGTTTCGATGTCCGTAATGCTCTTCAGGATACATCTTCAAAAAGATACTTGCGAAGTTTCTTCGGCTGGTCTCCCCAAGCAGAATTGTGCATGTATCCCCAATGCTCGCCGAATCCATAGTAAATCTCGCCGGTGAAAAAGTCGGCCCACACGCCATTGTCCGGGATCTCGTAGCCGAGGATTTCCTTTGAGGTCGGCTTCGGCTCATGGCAATTGAGGTTGATCCCCATGAGATAGAGCTTGTTTTCGCGGATTTGAAGAACGGCGGTGTACCCCCGCCAAAGTGACGATTGGACAATCCACCTCTCGTCCTGTCTGGCCAATTCGTAGAGCTTTTTGTTCAGGTCCGGAGCAAAGCGGAATCCGAGGACCGAATGGGCCGCGCCTTTGTGAATCAGCGTGTCCGATTCTTGAGGTGTGGCGGATAGGGATGCCGCCTGTGCGAAAAAGGCAGCGAGTAAAATAATAAGCCAACGCATTGTGACCGAAGGTTTTTGGATATTCAAGGTGAGGAGGGAAGAGATGGGGGTTTGTGTTCATTGGTCTGAACAGATCTTTCCCCGGCCTTCGGGGCGTGCTCCTTGCTGCGGGCTGATGCTACCGCACCGGCGGCGAGGGCAGGCACCAGTATCGGAGCCTGGATCGGTGCCGTGGCAATGTCGGCGGCCAGGGCCTTGTTCCTGTCGGCTCTGCTTGAGCTTCCGCCCCATGCCGATGCATACTGGTCGCGCATGGTAAAGCAACCCGTGAGAAAGATGGTCGCCATCAGTACGAGTGCCATCTTGCTGTAGCCGCAGCTCCGGGGTGCTCCAAAAGGCGGCACGTATTGGTCCTTTTCCGTTTGGTGTTCCCGGTTCATGGCCTGTGAGTATCTGCAAAGGTCCCGGGCGATCAAGCGCGCCATGCGCACGGCGGAGCGAGGGGATATCCCACGGCCAGGGTTCCCTCAAAGCCCGGCTCTGTCCCCGCCCCCGCGATTGACTCGCCCCCGGGCTCTTGCATCATGCCCGCGCCCCGGCAAAGCCCATGCTCACGCTGCTCAAAATCCGCAATCTTGCCCTTGTCGATGAACTCGTCTGGGAACTCGGTCCCGGCCTCGTCGGCGTGACGGGGGAGACGGGCGCGGGCAAGTCCGTGATCGTGGGCGCGCTCAAGCTGGTGCTCGGCGAGCGGGCGGACAAATCCCTGATCCGCACCGGGGAGGAGGCCTGCACGGTGGAGGCCGTCTTCGAACTGCGCGATGCCGCGGAGGTGAATGCGGTGCTGGAAGACGGCGGGCTGGAGCCTTGCGAGGATGGCTCGCTGATCGTGCGCCGGGTGATCGGCCAGAGCGCGAACCGGCAATTCGTGAACGATTCCCCCGTAACCCTCGCCCTGCTCAAGCGCCTGGGCGAGCATCTGGTGGACCTGCACGGCCCGCACGATCACCAGTCCCTGCTTTCGACCGAGCGGCAGCTATCCATGCTGGATGCCTATGCGGGCAGCGATGGCGCATTGGACGGCTACCGTGCCGCCTGGCGCGCCTGGCGGGACAAGGAGACGGAACT
>CBFGVD010000355.1:0-4319 GCA_965651965.1 uncultured Verrucomicrobiaceae bacterium
GACCTACTGATCGCACGGGGCGGGATCTACACCCATGAACAAGCTCATACTGCTGCTGGCACTGGGTGCCACCGTCTCGCTCGCTTCCTGCAATACCACCATCGGGGTCGGCCGCGACCTGAAGCTGCTGGGAACGGGAATCGGCAACAAGATCCAGGGCAAGACCTGGGAAGGGCAGGAACCGTACGCGGAGCAGGACAGCCTGCCGACCTATTGAGCGGGGATCTCCTCCTCCGGGGCGGGCGGATTGCTTCGGATCCAAGCCCGCGCCTCCGCACTGGTACGGAAGACCCGCCCGGTGATATTCTGGAGTTCCAGCCGTGCGGAATCGGCCACGCCTGCGGCCCTGTTATCCAGCGCGGCGGCATAAATGGATAGCCGCACATCGTCCGGGGCGGCATCCCCGGTGGCGAGCAGGTAATCGATGACATTGCTGCGCGCCTCGGTGGCGGCGTGGCGTTCCAACACGCCGGAAACGGCCCGCCATTGCCCCGGGTGGGGGAAATCGCCCACTTCATCGAGGGCATCCAGAAGCGCTTCTTCATCGGGGCGCTTCCAGAGCGAGTCGAGGCGGTTTTCAAAGCCCGGATCGATTCCCGGAGCCGGTGCGGCCCGGGGCGGGGCTTCGGAGCGTTCCCGGCGGGAAAGCGAGGAAGAATCCGCCGCGGAGCCGGACAGGCCGGCGCTCTCCCGCTTGCCGGATGCCCCGCCCGCCGCCTGCTCTTCTGCGGAAGGATCCCCTGCACGGAGGAAAAGCACGGCAGCCAGGACCACCAGGGCCCCGCCCGCCAGTGCCAAGCGGCTTGTTTTCATCTCCTCGGGGGAAAAAAGTTCCCGCCCGGCGCTCGGACCGGGCGGGAACGGATGGATCGTTCAAGCGCTAGCGGTCAGGGGGCCGTCGTCACGGAGCACACGGCGCTGGTCTTGACCGTGGCCGTGCCGTTGGAGACCCGCACGCGGTAGAAGCCGGGGCCGTTCGGCGCGCCCGTGGTACCCGTGACGGTGAAGGTCGGCTGGGTGCCGCCGCTGCCCGCGGCGATGTCCGTGTAGGTGCCGTTGAGAGTGGCCGACTTCTGCCACTGGTAGCCGGTGACCTGCGGATAGGCATTGGCGTTCACCACCACGGAGAGCTCTTCCGTCTCTTCGAAGCCCACGGCCAACGTGGTCGGAAGATCCGTGGTGAAACTCACGGCCACATCTTCGGTGGAAACGATCACGGAGGAACTGGTGGCGGTACCGGCGGAAGTGGAGACTTCCACGAAATAGATGCCGTCGCCTTCTTCCCCGCCCGGAACGTCGTAGGAAGCCTCAGATCCGACCTGGGTATTGGTCTCGCCGTCGGTCTTGAACCAGCGGTAGGTCGGGGTCGGGAAGACATCCGGACCGAGTCCAACGGAAAGCGAGGCGGTCGCGAAGCCTTCCCGCTCGATGGTTTCCGGGAGATCGTCCACGATCACGGGGGCCACGGCATTGCGCTCGTAGCCCATCCCTTCAAGACGTTCCGCCAATTCCTCGACGGCCAGTTCCATGGTGGTGGAAAAGATTTTCACGCGGGAACCGGAGCCGTTCACGATGGAGCGGGACATGATCGAGCCCTCCACGAGTACCGGGCCATCGAGGTCCGTGCTGAAGCCGGTCTGGAAGACGGTGCGGTCGAAGACGATGCGCTTCGGCCAGCCGGAGACGCCGAGCACGGTGCCGGAGAAGGGCATCATCGCGTCTTCGATCTGGGTGCCGGTGACGGGCGCGTAGATCTGGCCGAAAGTGCGGAGGGTCACGCCGTTCGTGTCGCTCACGACGTCCGCCTTGAAGCCGGTGAACCCGCTGGTGATGGAGTAGGATTTCCCAAGACCCCTCACGTTCCGGTATTCGAGGATGGTGCCGTTCAGGGGCGCTTCGGGGTCGGCCGGGGTTTCGAGAACGATGTACGCGCGGACAGCGGCGGAGTCCCTCTTCGTCCGCTCGATGCGGCCCTCCGGGGCGGCCAGGAGCCTTTCACGCCAGCTAGCGCCGAGAACGTACACTTCCGCCTGCAGGGAGGAAACCAGAGTGGCGGCAAGGGCGCCTACAATGAGTGAGGATTTCATTTCCCCGCATGCCCTACCGGAAATAACGTTAGGTCGGCAACTGATAAGTTCGCGCCCTACGAAGCAAATTTCAGGGTATATCAATAGGGAACGGGGCGCGGCGGGCGGCCCGGGCGGGGTGCAGCGGAGTTCCATCCTTCCCGGTATCCGCGGCGGAAATCGCCCCTTACGGCATTCGGCACCTGGCCGGAATGGCGGTCCGGATTCATGGAGCGGCCGGCCAGACGGTCCCGGCGGCCGCGGTCCTGGCCGAGCTCGTAGGCGCGGCGCTGGCTCCAGGGATTGTCGTTTGCATTGCGGTAGCCGGCATTGTAGCCGCGCACGTAATCGTCGCGCGTGGCGGGCGGGAAGCGGTCCCGGCCGTAGTAGGGATTGTAGCGGCGGCCCTGGCGCTTGTCGCGGCTGCCATCGGCATGGCCGGAGCGGTAGGCGGAGGATTCCGAGCCGCTCCAGCCCGGAGCCGGGCCCGGTCCCGGCCCGCCGCCATAGTAAGGATCCGGCACGCAGGAGGCGGTGAGAAAGACCGCGAGCAGCAAGACGCCGCCCCGGACCGGCCATTTCACCACCGCGCGCTGGAGATTCGGCCACTGACCCGACAATCTCTGGAGACCTTGAACGGAGGCGGACAATCTCATCGTTGACCAGCTTTACCCGAAGCATGAATATCCGTCCAGTCCTCCTTGCCTGCCTGTCGGTAATGGCCGCGCGCGCCGACCACGGGAACCTCGCCGCCTTCAACGAGCTGACCGGGCGCTGGTACGGGGTGGCGAAGACGCCGGTGCCGAACGAAACGGTCGAGATCTCCTGGACGCCCGACGGATCGGCCCTGCTCTACGCGCTGGATACGCCGGAGGGACGGCGGCTGATGAAGATGGACCCGGCCCGCGGGCAGGCGGAGGCCGCGGTAGCTGGCGCACCCGAATTCCGGGAATTCCGCGCGGGAGAGAAAGGCGGCATCTTCCTGCGCACCCCGGACGGCTGGCGGAAGGCGGAAGGCGGCCGGCTGAGCGAGGCCGAGCCGCCCGAACCACCGCGCCGGCCGGAAAGACGACGCCCCCGCAACGAGCAAGGCGATCGCCGCCAGCATGTTTCCTGGAAATCCCCGGACGGGCGCTGGGAAGTGGAATTGCGGGAAAGGACGGTGGTCCTGCGCGACACGAAAAGCGGCCGGGAGCGCGAACTGGCGAAGGGGGACGGCGAAGGAGACTTCGCGGGCGAACCGGTGTGGGCGCCCGATTCTTCCCGCTTCGCGATGTGGAAGGAGAAGGATGCGGAAGCGAGGATCGTCCACTACATCGAATCCTCGCCGAAGGACCGGCTCCAGCCGAAGCATTTCACCCGGGAGTATCCGAAACCCGGCGACGAGATCGATACCCGCGCGCCCTGGGTCTTTTTCACGGGAACGGAAGAGCCGCTTCCGGCGGATGCCGCATTGATCGCCAACCCTTTCGAATGCAGGCGGTTGGAATGGCGCAAGGATTCGCGGCGGCTGACTTTCGAATTCGTGGAGCGCGGCTTCGGGAAACACAATGTCATCGAAATCGACAGCCACGCGCGCAGCCAGCGGGTGCTGGTACGGGAGGAAAGCGATACCTTCGTCTTCGTGTACGGGAACAGCTACCGCCGCGATCTGAACGACGGGGAGGAGATCCTGTGGATGTCCGAGCGGGACGGCTGGAAACACCTCTACCTGCTGGACGGGCGGGACGGCTCGACCAAGCGCCAGCTCACCAAGGGCGAGTGGATCGTGCGCGAGGTGGTGAGCGTGGATGAAGCCGCCCGCGAGCTGGTGCTGAAAATCTCCGGCTGCTACAAGGAGCAGGATCCCTACTACATCCACTACGCGCGCGTTTCCCTGGATACGGGCAAGCTGGTGCCCCTCACCTCTGCCGACGGCACGCACGACCGCTTCGACCGGGCACCGGACGGGAAGCACTACGTTTGCCGCTGGTCACGGGTAAACCATGCGCCGGTGACCGAACTGCGGAAGTGGGAGGACGGCTCGCTGGTGGCCACCCTGGCGGAAGCGGACGACTCGAAGCTGCGCGACACCGGCTGGCCCCTGCCCGAGCCCTTCGTGGCGAAGGACCGGGACGGGAAATTCGACATCCACGGCATCATCTGCCGCCCGCCGGATTTCGATCCCGCGAAGAAGTACCCGGTGATCGAGAACATCTACGCCGGGCCGCAGGATTCCTTCGTGCCGAAGGCCTGGAACCCCTGGATGATGCC
>CBFGVD010000356.1:0-4317 GCA_965651965.1 uncultured Verrucomicrobiaceae bacterium
GCTGGTGCTTCGCCATCCAGAAAAAGTCCTCCTCGATCATGGAAGCATTCACCACCAGGAAGAAGGCATCCTCCCCGGTACGGTACACGATCAGGTCGTCGATCACACCGCCGCTGCCGTTCAACAGGAAAGAATACTGGCCCTGCCCCGCCGCCAGCTTCGCGACATTGTTCGCAAGCATCCGGTTCAGCCAGGCGAGCGCCCCCGGGCCGCTGACGACGAACTGGCCCATGTGCGAGATGTCGAAGATCCCGGCCGCCGTGCGCACCGCCGCATGCTCGTCCATGATGGACGTGTACTGGACCGGCATGTTCCACCCCGCGAAGGGGACCATGCGCGCGCCGAGCCGGACGTGGAGGGCCTCCAATGGAGTGCTCTGGATGATGCTCACGGGCAAAGCCTGTGAAGCCCCCCTCCCCTTGTCAAACCGCGCCCCCCGTGCCGGACAAATTTGACCGATTCTATCGCCTGCGCCGGGGTTCGTAGGCCTTCTCCAGCGTGTTCAGCACATCGGTGATCCGGTCGTGCCGTTTCGGGCGCGGACGTAGCTCCAGTTCCTCCTTGAGCCGCATGTAATCTTCAAACTCGCCGCTCAATTCACGGGCCTGCGAGATCTCGATGAAGTCCATATAATCCCGCGCCCGAAGGGCCCGCTCCATGCGCGTCCGGCGCTGGTTCATCAATTCGTCCACCTGCTTTCCCAAGGCATCCCCCTTCTTGCCTGCAGCGAGGTCGCGAAGGACCTGCTGATATTCCACCAGCAGCGGACGGTAGGAAGGGAAGCAGCGGTAGCTCAGGCGTGAAAGCCCGTCCTCCGCCGCGCGCAGCGCTTCGACCCGCTCCTGCTCCTTCAATCCGGGGAGAAGCATCCACTCATCGATTCCATGGTTGGCAACATTCCCGTCGGGACCCCGAAGATGGAACCGTAGCGCGTCATCCAGCGCGAGTTCGGTATCCCGGATTGAAAGCACCTCGGTGAGCTGAGGCTGCACCATCCGCGCCAGCTTCAGCGCCCACCATTTCTGAAGGCTGTTGCTGGAGAGATTGAGCTGCGGGAAATGCCTCCGTAGCAGCACCGGCATTTCCCCGGCGAAGCGCGCCGCCTCCCCGGTGAAGGACTGGAAGGCCCCGCGACCTTCCGGCTGCTCGAGCAAGGCCATCACCAGAGCTCCGGAGAGCGCGCGGAACGACAGCCGCGACGCCCCGTCGAGCCGACGGTAGTTGTCCTCGGGCAGTTCGAAAATCTCATCCGCCGTGAAGCCCCCGCCTTGGCGGAACACGCCCTCGTAAAGCCGTCGGTCGGCCCGGTTCGTCCGCCACTTGTTCGCTTCCAGCAGGCCCTCCACCAGCCACGGGCGCACCACCAGGATTTCATCGTAACCGTCCGGCTTCGCATCGCGCAATGCCCGCTCGTAGAGCAGCATGGTCAAGGCCGCCCGTTCCAACTGCTCGTTGTCGAATCCCCGCGCGCGATGGACCCGAATCCGGAGGATGAAGGAGTGCGGCGTGACCACCAGTTCGTAGACCACGCTGCGCGGCGGCGGGGAATCGCCCGGCTTGCCGGAAAGGATGACATCGACCGGCACCTTGAAATCCTCCGTACGCCCCCTCGGTGCCAGGCGGATCGGCGCGTTCTGATCCTTCGCTTCCGCCGGATCGATCCCACCTTCCAACAACGACTCGAAGTTGTCCTTCGTCTGCTCAAGCAACAGGGCCACCGAGCCTCGCTGGGCGCTATCCCCGCCGCTCACGCGGAACATCCCGGACCGGCTCACCGCGCGGTCAACCGGCACCGGCTGCGGGACATTGCCACCGGGCGGCACGACCTGCGGCCCCTGCTCCGCCGGCACGGCGGCAGGAGGGGCTACCGCTTCTTCCACCGGCAATGCCGCCGGCGGCGGCTCCTGCCCGCGTAGGCAGGGGAGCGTCGCCGCAACGAGCAGGCCGATTTGGAAAAAGGGGCGCGCCATGGTTTTGCTAGAATGTTCCGGAGGGTCCCGGCAGCGCCGAACCGCCGTCCGGCCGCGGATCGAGCACCAGAGTGCCGTCCTCGATCGTGATCCGCGCCATCTCCTCGAAGGCGCTGCTCAACTCCGTCTTGTAAACATCCGCCAGCTTCGCGAACGACGGCAGCACCAGATGGGAAAATCCCTGCGGCACCACCAGTTGGCCGAAGCGGCCACCTTTCAACAGCCGCTGCGCGATCGGGCTGTCCGGCATCTGCGGAAAATAAGTGCCGCCGTCCCGGATGATGTTCGTCACCTCCCGGTCGTCGATACCCACCACCTGCTCCACCCGGAAATACATCGAGATCGTCAAGTGCCGGCCCATTACCGAGCGGACCACGATTATCTCCGCACGCCCCTTCTCCAAGCGCACCCGCACGTCGTCGAGCGTGACGAATTTTTCGAGCAACCCGCCCTGCTTCGCCGCGAGGCTCTGCTTGATGTAGAGATTGATCTCCTCCTCCGTGAGGCTCAGCGGGAAGTTCTGGTTCACCGCATTTTTCAGCACCTCCCGCAAATCGCGAGCCTTCGTGCCGGACAGCGCGGGCGAGGTGCCCTTGATGTCGCTCATGTCCTGCGGTTGGAAAATGAACCACACCGCCACCCCGAGCCCCGCCACGCCGGCGAAGGTGAAAAGCGAAACCAGTTTGCCGAGGCAACTGCCACGGCGTTTCGGGGATTCCTGTTTCTCGTCGGCCATGTGCGCGAGGCGTAGCAAACGCGACCGCGTTTGGGAAGGGCGCTCAATCGCCGCTTTTCGCGGGCACCGCGGCAGGAGCCGGAGCCGCCGGTGCCGGAGCGGGGGCCGCAGCCGAGTCCGCGGGCTTCGAGGCAGCGCTATCCTGCTTCGCCCCCTGCTGGTAGGAATTCGAGCGGTAGTCCGTCTGGTAAAAGCCCGCGCCCTTGAAGATCAGCCCGGCTCCGGTGCCGAGCAGACGTCTCACTTTCCCATCGCAGGCTTCCTGCGGACAATCCTCCAGCTTCGCATCATTCATGCTCTGGAAGACCTCGAAGCGGTGATCGCACTTCTGGCAGACGTAATCGTAGTTGGGCATGGCGGTTCTCGGGGCGGCATCCATAGCACGCGCCGGGCCGGGCGCAAGCACCACGGAGGGCCTCCGGGGCTCGGAGAAATACCGAATGTCGAATTCCCCAATGCCGAATGAAGTGTTTCGAGCCTCCCCGGCCGGAGGCCCAAGCCAGTCGACATTCGGAAATTCCGGATTCGTCATTCCCTCAAAAGGGCGGTGCCGGCATGGCAATGATCGTGAACCCTTTCGCGACCAAGTCCGCATCCGTCACCGTGATCGCATTCGCCAGCGAGCCGCCCAAGACATTCGCCTTGTCGGTCAGCCTCAGGTCGACCTTGAAGATACTTTTTGAGTTGTTGACCTGATTGAAGCGCCCTGCCGCATAGCCCGAGGCCGCCAAAGGATCGAACCCGAAGTCCTCCGAGCAGATCGTGTGGGTATGGAAGCCCGAAAGCTTCCGCGCCGCTTCGATCGAAAATCCCGCCTCACGCAACGGCACCATGCTCCGGGGACCGCCGAAGTCCCCCGTCTTCAGATTCCAGATATCCTCGGTATCCCCGATCCCGGGAATATCCTCGCTCCAGCGGAGGTTGAATTGCTTGTGAAGCTCGAAGCCGAGGTTGGTTCCCCGGTATTTGGGGAAGATCGTCGGCCCCCGCGAGAAGTTGCCGGTGGCTTTCGCCGCGATCTTCATGCGGTTGTCCAGGGTGTACAGGGCATAGCCGGTATTCCCCAGCGAGGAGGAAATCCCGATCTGCTGCAACTTCTGCACGCCCCGGGTTTCAGTGGTGACTCCGGAGGAAACGAGGTAGTTCAACCTCTCCCACTGGATCGTGGTCGTGCCGCGATACACGACATGCTCTGCCCGGCCGGCTCCTGTCCCTGCCAAGAGCAGGGCACAAGCCAGTCGAGCGGCGCGGAATGGATGACATTTCATGGCTGGGGTGGTTTGGAGTTGGATCCGCCTCACTCGACGCGGATCAAATCGGGATCGAAGCGATGACGCTTCCGCTGCCACCACATGGCGGCGGTCGGGTCATCAGGCTCTTCGGAGGGGAAAAATTGCGGGATCTCCCGGATCTCATCCTCGGCTGCCGGCGCGAAAATCAGATCGGGCCTCGGTACCGTTTCCTGCGGAGGACTCACCACCACCGCGGAGGACGCGATCCCGGCCGCGCGGTCCGCCCTCGCATGCCATCCCACCCCGCCCCCGATTCCCAGGGCGACTCCAAGTGCCTGCAGTTTTTGAACGGCCGCGTTCATGGTCCTCTGACCGTCGG
>CBFGVD010000357.1:0-4314 GCA_965651965.1 uncultured Verrucomicrobiaceae bacterium
CTTCCGCCAGACCCTGATCTACGGCGGCGTGGGGCAGAATCCCCAGGTGGCAGCCATGCGCTCCGGCGTGGACGTGCTGGTCGCCACGCCCGGCCGCCTGCTCGATCTGATCGAGCAAAGGCACCTCGATCTCTCCGGCGTGGAATTCTTCGTCCTGGACGAGGTGGACCGCATGCTGGACATGGGTTTCCTGCGGGATGTGAAGCGCATCGTCGCCCTGCTGCCGCAGAAGCGCCAGTCCCTGTTCTTCTCCGCCACGCTGGCACCGAACATCGTGCAACTCGCCGAAACAATCCTGCGGGATCCGGCGAAGGTCACCATTGCCCCGCAATCCACCACCGCGGAGCGGGTCGAGCAAAAGGTCGCCTTTGTCCACAAGGAGCACAAGCGCCCGCTGTTGGAGCAGCTGCTCAAGGAACAATCCGAGGCGGCGGAAGCCCGGCTCACCATCGTCTTCAGCCGCACCAAACACGGCGCGAACAAGCTGGCAAAGGGCCTGAGCGCCGCTGGTTTCCAGGCCGACGCGATCCACGGGAACAAATCCCAGGCACAGCGGGAGAAGGCTCTGGAGCGTTTCCGCAAGGGGCTCGTCCCGGTGCTCGTCGCCACCGACGTGGCGGCGCGCGGCGTGGACGTGAAAGACGTGGGCTTGGTCGTGAATTTCGATCTGCCGAACGAACCGGAAGCCTACGTCCACCGCATCGGCCGCACCGGCCGCGCGGGTGCGGAAGGCCGCTCCGTTTCCTTCTGCTCGGAAGAGGAACTGGAGTACTTGCGCGAGATCGAAAAAATCATCCGCATGCCCGTTCCGCGTTGGGACGACCATCACTGGCACGCCGAGGCATTGGCCGATCGCCATGCCCGCGGTCTCCGGTCCGCCGGTCCGGTGAAAGTCCAGGGCTCCTCCGGACAGCGCGGCTTCCGCGGCGAAGGCAATGGCGGGGGGGGAAGCCGTTCCCGCGGCCGGCGCGGCGGCCGCCGCAGGGGCAGCATGGTCAAGGCGGGCTGAGAACCGCATCCGGGAAAAATCCCTTCGGAACGGTCCCGCGGCACTCCCGCCGCGGGACCGTTTTCATTTCCTCGCGATCCTTCGGCCCGGCCAGCCCGAAAGCTGGCGCTTCCCGCGGAAGTAAACCCTCTTCATGTTCCCTAAAGGTCCGGCGTGCCAGGCTGCACGCATGAAATTTTCCGCCCGAACCGCCGTTTGCGCGGTAGCGATGTCCGCCGCGGCGGTCCTGCCTTCCTGCACGGCCCCGCAGGGCAGGACTCCCTCCGTGACGCTGCCGGTGTCCTGGCGGAATGCGGCGGACTTCCCGGTCGCATCCCCGCAGGGGGACCTCTCCCGCTGGTGGAATCAATTCGGCGACGCCCGCCTGACCCGCCTGATCGGCGAGGCCCTGGCAGGCAACCGCGATCTTGCCTCCGCCGTTTCCCGCGTGAGGGAGGCCCGCGCGCGGAAGGACGCCCAGCGCGCATCCCTCTTCCCCGCGCTGGACTATTCCGGTTCGCGGAATACCAGCGCGGGCTTCGACGACTGGACCCGCACGGGCTCCGGCACGGCCTATTCCGCCGGGCTCGGTGCTTCGTGGGAGCTCGATTTCTTCGGCAAGAACCGCCAATCCGTGATCGCATCCTCCGCGGATGCGGAGGCGGCCCGCGAGAACTTGTACACGGCCCAGGCGTCCCTGGCTTCGGAAACGGCCCTCGCCTATCTGGATCTCCGGGCGCTCGAAGCCCGCTTGGAAGTGACCCGGGAAAGCATCAAGACCCGGGAGGAAACGACCCAACTCGCATCCTGGCGCTTCCAAGCGGGAGAGATCGATACCCTGGAGCTCCGCCAGGCCGAATCCAGCCTGGAGTCCGCCCGATCCTCGCTCTCATCCCTGGAACAAAGCATCGCCCAGGCTCGGAACCGCCTCGCCCTACTTTGCGGGCGGAATCCGGGCGATCTTTCCCTCGGCGGCGGGGTCGTGCCCGTGCCGCAGCGCCGTCTCGCCATCGGCATCCCCGCGGATGCCATCCGCCAGCGGCCGGACGTGCGCGCCGCGGGCTACAACTGGGTGGCCTCGATCGCCCGCAAGCGCTCCGCCGAGGCGGAAAGGCTGCCCAGCCTGCGCCTCAGCGGCTCGCTCGGCGTGGATACCTTGCGCAGTTCCAAGCTTTTCAACCCGGAGTCCGCAGCCTCCGGGGTCATCGCGGGCATTTCCGGTCCCATCTTCGATGCCGGGCGCATCCGCGCGAATATCGAAGCCCAGGATGCCGCGGAGGAGCAGGCTTTGCTGGCCTACGAATCCACCGTGCTTACCGCGCTTTCCGAGGTGGAGGACGCCCTGATCGCGTGCCGCAAAACGGAAGAACGCCTCGCCACCCTGGGCAGAGCCGCCTCCGCCGCGAAAGACGCCTCCCGTCTGGCGAACCAGAAATACCGCGCGGGAGTCATCGACATCATCACCGTGCTCGACACCCAGCGCAGCGAGCTCGCGCTGGAGGAGACGCTCATCAATGTCCGCGCCGATCGTGCCGCGGCCCATGTCCAGCTTTACAAGGCGCTCGGCGGCGGTTGGTCCGCGGGGGCCTGATCCCCCTTGCCGTAATTTCCATTCATCTGCATGAAATCACCCGACTCATCCGAAGACCTCGCCGCCATCGTGGAGCGCGGCAAATCCCGCCCGGTGCGGAAATGGATCTTCATCGCCGCGGGCGCCGCGGCACTTGCCGGCGGCGGCTACTACTACAAGTCCCGCCTCGCGGAAGTTCCGGACGGCCCCGTCTATGTGACCGAACCGCTGGGACGCGGCGACATTTCCATCGAGGTCACCGCCACCGGCACGCTCGCGCCCATCAATCAGGTTACGATCGGCAGTGAGCTTTCCGGCACGGCTGCGGAAGTTTATGTGGATACGAACGACCTGGTGAAAAAAGGCCAGCCGCTCGCCAAGCTGGACACGACCAAGCTCGAGCAGCAGACCCAGCGCAACAAGGCGGCCCTGATGGCTGCAAAAGCGCGCGTCAGCCAGGCCGAGGCCACGCTGAAGGAAAGCGAGGCGAACCACGCGCGATTGCAGGAACTTCACAAGCTGAGCGGCGGGCAAACACCCTCCAAGGCGGAGATGGAGACCTCCCAGGCTTCCGTTTCCAGGGCCCGGGCCGACCTGGAGAGCGCGGAGGCTTCCGTGGCACAGGCCGATGCCGACCTCAAATCCATCGAGCGCGATCTTGGCAAAACGATCATCCGCTCCCCTGTCGATGGCACCGTGCTGACCCGCAAGCTGGAGGTCGGCCAGACGGTCGCCGCCTCCTTCACAGCACCGGAGCTTTTCATCATCGGCGAGGATCTGCGGAAAATGGAGCTGAACGTGGCCGTGGGCGAGGCCGAGATCGGCCGTCTCGCCCAAGGGCAGGAAGCAGAGTTCACCGTGGCCGCCTGGCGGCAGCGTGTTTACAAGGCATCCGTCAAAAAGGTTCTCTTCGGCTCTTCCATCGTCAACAACGTCGTGACCTACAGCACCGAGCTGGAGGTGGATAACGACGACCTGAGCCTGCGCCCCGGCATGACGGCGACCGCGGATATCTTCATCGAACGGAAGGAAAACGTCCTCGTGATCTCGAATGCGGCGCTTCGTTTCGATCCCGTGGCCGCCGCCAGCCTCGGCAAGGAGGAGGAAGGGCAGAAGCGGACTTTGGTCCAAAGCCTTTCCCCGGGTGGCGGCCGCTTCCGGCGGGGCGGCGGCGGGGCTCCCGCCGGATCCGCGCCGGATCCCAGGAAAGGAGCCCATATCTGGGTCCTGCGCGATGGCAAGCCGGTCGAGATCCCGGTAACAACCGGCGTGAGCGACGGGAGCCACACGGAAGTAAGCGGGGAAGGCCTCGCCGAAGGCATGGCCGTGATCGTCAGCGCCAAACCGCAGACCGCCACCTGAGCATGGATAGCCTCATCGAGCTCCGGGCGCTGACGAAAACCTACGGTCGCGGCGATGCCGCCTTCCAGGCGCTGAAAGGTGTCGATCTCTCCATCCGCAAGGGGGAGTTCGTCGCGGTGATGGGTCCCAGCGGTTCCGGGAAATCGACGCTGATGAATTTGCTCGGCTGCCTCGATAGCCCCACCACCGGGAATTATTCATTCCAGGGGGTGCAGGTAAACGACCTGAACAAGGACCAGCGCTCCCTTTTGCGCCGCCATGCCCTGGGCTTCATTTTCCAGGGTTTCAACCTGCTCGCCCGGACCTCCGCGCTGGAAAACGTGGAGCTTCCCCTGCTCTACCGCGGCTACACCCGCCGCCAGCGCCATGAAATGGCCCGCGAGGCGCTGCGGAG
>CBFGVD010000358.1:0-4248 GCA_965651965.1 uncultured Verrucomicrobiaceae bacterium
GAAGCTCGCCCCGTGGGTGACGGCGCTGGTACCCCAGGACGTCACCCTGAGAGCGGGACAGGCGCTGCACCGTGTGCGGCTGGCATATCGGATCGAGAATGCCGCGGTGAAGGCGCTGCGCGTCCGGATCCCCGGACTGGATGGCGGTGCCGCCGCGACGGTGAGGGCGAGCGGTGCGGCGGTGGGAGATTTCGTCCCGGTCGCCGGGGAGGAGGGTGTCTGGGAAATCCGTTTCCAGCGCGCGATTTCCGGGGAGGCGGCGGTGGACATCGAGTTCCAGCGGCAGCACCCGGGCGAACGTGTGGAAATCCAGCCCCTGGGACTGCCGGAAGGGCGGCAGCTTGCTTATTTCGTGGCCTTGCGGACGGGCGGGGGATTGGAGATCGCCTCCCCGGAGGATCCGCGCGGCTGGCAGCGGGCCGATTGGTCCACCGTGCCGGAAGCGCTGAAAACCTCGTTCTCCGCGCAAGCTCCGAAGCGGATTTACCGGGTGACGGAGGCGGAAGGACCGCTCGGGCTGGAATTGAAGCGGCACGAGTTGGCGGGTTCCCTGCGCCTGCGGGTGGAAAAAGCCACCTTGGTCTCACTGGTGTCGCCGGATGGAGCCGCTCTCACCGCGGTGGATCTGGCGATCCGCGTGGCGGAGAAGGGTCCTCTGAAACTCACCCTGCCCGCCGGGGCGGACCTTTTCAGCGTCTTCGTGAACGAGGAGGGGGTGCCCCTGGCGCGGGACGGGGCCCGCTGGGTCTTCCATGTCCACCCGGCTCCGGAGGGCGACCGGCCCGCGGCGGTGCGCTTCATCTACTCCATGCCGCCCGGCAAGCGTGCCGACCTGGAGGGTCCGTTGCTGGACGTGCCGCTGGAGAACCTGACCTGGCGGGTGATCCTGCCGGAAGGCTGGCGGCTGAAGGATCATCGCGGCGACTTCGAGCTGCTGCACAAGGCGGCGGGAAGCGCGGCGGCGGACTACAGCAGCTTCGTCCTGGAGAAGCGCGCCGCGGGCAGGCAGGATGCGGTGGCGCTGCTCGATCAGGCCAACCAATGGCTCCAAGCGGGGGAACAGGAAAAAGCGGGCCAGGCCTTCGGCAAGGCGGTGCGGAACGGTTTCCTGGACCAGGCCTCGAACGAAGACGCCCGCGTGCAGCTCCGCACCCTCAAGACCCAGCAGGCCACGCTGGCGCTGAACACGCGCCGGCAGCGGCTCTATCTCGACAACCTTTCCGAGCTCCCCTCGGAAAACAAGCAGCTGGAACAGGCGGCCGGCGAGAACCCCATCCTGCAGGGAAACCTCAACTACGATCCGCGGCAATTCGAACGGCTTCTGGAGGGCAACACCATCGACGAGAACACCGCCATGAAGGCCATCGCCAACCGTATCGTCGGCCAGCAACTTGCCGCCGACCCCGCGCCCGCCGCACTCGACGCGACATTCCCGGAGCGCGGCACGGTGCTGGATTTCCGGCGCAGCATGCAAGTGGACGGCGGCAAGCCGATGCGCCTGGAACTTGCCATCGCCCCCCAGCAGGGCGGGGGCTGGTTCTATGGCATCATCGTGAGCCTGCTCGGCGCGGCGATGATCGCGAGGAGAAGATGAACCGGTCGCCTGCCTATTCCATCGCTTCGAGGTTCTTGTCCACGATCACGCCTTCCTGAAGCGCCGCGAGCTGCTTGGCCTTGGAGGCGTCCCGCTCGATCACGGCGCGGACGCCCGCGTCCGAAGTCTTGTGGGCGAGGACATTTCCTCCGGCGTCGGCCAAGGTCAGGAGATAGCTGTCGTATTCATAGCCGCCGATATTCCCGTAGCCCTTGTTATCGCTGTCGAAGCTTGTCTTGAAGCCGAGGACCTCATGCTCGGTATCCTTGTTCGGAGCGATTTCCGCAATGTCGAAGGGCCGTTTGGACATCACCTTGTAGTTGTCCGGATTGCGGCGGTTCCGGCCGAAGTAGGTGATGGTCGCCTTCGCCGCGGGGAAGGGGAGCCGGGTATCGAGATTGCGCAGCTTCACCTTCGCGGAGACTTCCTGGTTCACCATGTAGTATCCGGACTTGCGGTTGCGTTTCGAGACCACCACTTCCATGTCCAGCTTGGGAAGCCGGGGCGGCAGGGACTTCGCTTCCTCGCGGATCTTGTCCTGGGAGGCCGCGTCGAATTTGCCCAGCGCCATGGTGTGTTCCTTCGCCTTGCCGCCGGTGGTGGAAAAGACGACGTTCGCTCCATCCAGGGCCAGCAGCTCGATCATGAGCGGCTTGCCTTCGGTATTGCGGACCTCGATCACCGGACCCGCCGGAACGGAGGAAGCGAGGAGGAGAAAAGACAACAGCGCCGGGAGGGTCGTTTTCACGGCCCCGGTATATCTTACCCTGGTATGTCCGCGAAGTTGAATTTACGTAAGAATTCGTAACGCGGGATTCACGCGGATTTCACATGTCCTTCTTCCAACGGACCACTTCCGCCAGGACGTTGTCCACGGCGGGGGAGCCGGGATTCGTGCGGGCGGCGAGCGCGCGCCCGAGATCGAAGACCTGCTTCGCGTCTTCCGTATAAACGGGATCGATGGCGGCGAGGTCGAGCCGGTCCAGGGGTACGCCGCTTTCCACGGAAACGGCGACGGCCTTGCCCACCAGCTCGTGCGCGTGGCGGAAGGGAACGCCCTGCTTGACCAGCCAGTCGGCGAGGTCGGTGGCGAGCAGCATCGGATCGGAGGCGGCGGCGAGGCAGCGGTCCTCCCGGATCCGCATGGCGGCGATCATCTCGGTATTCACCGCGAGGACGAGCTTGAGCGTATCGATGGAATCGAAGAGCGGCGGTTTGTCCTCCTGGAGGTCGCGGTTGTAGGTCAGGGGCAGGCCCTTCACGGCCACGAGCAGGTTCATCAGGTTCCCCACCAGCCGGCCGGTCTTGCCGCGGGTCAGCTCGCAGACGTCCGGATTCTTTTTCTGCGGCATGAGGGAAGAACCTGTGGTGTGGGCGTCCGAGAAGACGACGAAGCCGAACTCCGCCGTGCACCAGAGGATCAGGTCCTCGCTGAGACGGGAAAGGTGGACCCCGCAGAGGCCGGTGGCGAAAAGGACCTCGGCGATGTAGTCCCGGTCCGCGATGGCGTCCATGGAGTTGGTGGTCACGCCCTCGAAGCCGAGTTCCGCGGCGATGGCGCCGCGGTCGAGGTTGATGGTGGAGCCGGCAAGGGCACCGGAGCCGAGCGGGGATACATTCAGACGCTTGCGGGCGTCCGCCAGGCGGCCCTTGTCCCGCTCCAGCATCTCCACGTAGGCGAGCAGGTGGTGGCCCGCGGTGACGGGCTGGCCGCGCTGGAGATGGGTGTAGCCGGGCAGCACGGTGGCCGCGTATTTCTCCGCCCGGTCCAGCAGCGCGCGCTGGAGTTCGGTAACGGCGGCGATGAGGAGATCGATCTCCGTGCGGCAGTAGAGCCGCGTGTCCGTGGCGACCTGGTCGTTCCGCGAGCGCGCGGTATGGAGCTTCGCCCCGGCGGCACCGATCCGCCGGGTGAGCTCCGCCTCCACGTTCATGTGGATATCCTCCAGGGAGGTCTTGAACTCGAAGCGTCCGGCCTCGATGTCCGCGAGGATCTCCTTCAGGCCGGCCTCGATGGAGGAAAATTCCTCCTCCGTGAGCAGCCCCGCCTGCTTTTGTGCGCGGGCATGGGCGATCGAGCCGCGGATGTCATGCGGGTAGAGGCGCCAGTCGTAGCTGATCGATTCCCCGAATTGCTGGACGAGGGAGGAGGTATCCTGGGCGAAGCGGCCTTTCCACATGACGGCGGCAGTAGCGGGCAGGCGGACGGCGCAGGCAAGGGGAAAAAGAGCCGCCCGCGAGGCTCCCCCGGGGGCTTGCCGCTATCCGGAGCCCGGGTCGCTTTCAACGCTTCCGTGTCGGCAGGCGCTTGCCGGTCACGCGGGCGGTAATGAGATTCGGGCAGACGCCCTTTTTCCGGAGCTGCTCGCAACAGGCCTCGATTTTGATGGATTGGCGCACCGGCCGGAAGCCCATCCGGCGGCTCAGGCAGTCGTTCAGAAGCTCCAGGTGGGAGTCGGAAAACTCGATCACCTTTCCGCAGTCGATGCAAACCAGGTGGTTGTGGGAGGGCTTGCCGACGAAATTCGGGTCGTAGGTCTTCAAATCCCCGCCGAGGTCGATCTCATGGAGCAAGCCGGCCTCCACCAGCAGGGAGATGGTGCGGTAAACGGTCGCGCGGGAGACGCCGGCATTCGCCTTCCGCGAGCGGTCGA
>CBFGVD010000359.1:0-4221 GCA_965651965.1 uncultured Verrucomicrobiaceae bacterium
GTCGTCGTCGGCGGGGAGATCACCACCAAGGCGAAATTCAACTACGAGCAGGTCATCCGCGACGCCGTGCGCGGCATCGGCTACACCAACGGCGATGACATTTTCCACGCCGACACCCTCTTCATCAACAACTACCTGACCGGCCAGTCCCCGGACATCGCCCAGGGCGTGGATGCGAAGAAGGCGAAGGGCAAGAAGACCGCCGAGCAGGGCGCGGGGGACCAGGGGATCATGTTCGGCTACGCCTGCAACGAGACCACGGAGCTGATGCCCGCGCCGGTGATGTACGCGCACCGCCTGGGCCGCGAGCTGACCCGCATCCGCAAGGCCGGCAAGCTGGCCAAGTGGCTGCGCCCGGACGCGAAGTCCCAGGTCTCCGTGGAATACGTGGACGGCAAGCCGACGCGGATCGTGAACGTCGTGATCTCCACCCAGCACGCCGCGGGCGTGGAGCACGCGGTGATCGAGAAATTCTGCATCGAGCAGGTGATCAAGAAGGTGCTGCCGAAGAACATGCTGACGAAGGACACGGAATACCTGATCAACCCGACGGGGAACTTCGTGATCGGCGGCCCGCAGGGCGATTCCGGCCTGACCGGGCGCAAGATCATCGTGGACACCTACGGCGGCATGGGCCGCCACGGCGGCGGCGCCTTCTCCGGGAAGGACCCCTCCAAGGTGGACCGCTCCGCCGCCTACATGGGCCGCTGGGTGGCGAAGAACGTCGTCGCCGCCGGGCTGGCCTCCAAGTGCGAGGTGCAATTCGCCTACGCCATCGGCCACCCGCTTCCCGTCAGCGTCCACATCGATACCTTCGGCACCGGCACGGTGTCCGACGACAAGATCCTGGCCGCGGTGCTGAAGGTCTTCTCCTTCAAGCCCGCCGACATCATCAAGCAGCTCGACCTGCTCCGCCCGATCTACGGCAAGTCCACGAACTACGGCCACTTCGGCAAGGACGACGCCGATCTGACCTGGGAGCGCACGGACAAGGTCGCCGCGCTGAAGAAGGCGGTGAAATAAGAATAAGACCCAAGACCGCAAGACTCAAGACGCAAGACTTGAGGCCGGAAAGGAGATCGCCATGCCCCTGCACAACTTCGAGGAACTTGAAGTCTGGAAGCGCAGTTCGCGCCTGGCGGTCTCCGTGCTGGAGCTGATCGAGCCGGTAAAGCTCTATGCGCTGCGGGACCAGATGGCCCGTTGCTGCATTTCGGTTCCATCCAATATTGCCGAAGGCGCCGAACGCGAGAGCGATCGCGAATTCAAGCGCTTCCTGGCCATCGCGAAAGGGTCCGCGGGCGAGCTGCGGACCCAGCTTTATCTCGGCATCCGCGCCGGCTGCTTCCCCGCGGATGCCGCGACTCCCCTGATCGACGAAACCAAACAGGTCGCCTCGATGATCGAGGGCCTGCGCAAGAAGCTCGGCGGCGGCGGGATCTTTAACATGCTCCTCGGCTGGCTTTTCTAGTCTTGGGTCTTGCGTCTTGAAGTCTTCCGTCTCCTCCGCCCGACTCTCAAAACGAATCCTAGCTACCACCACCATGTCCACTACCTTCACCGACTACAAAGTGGCCGACATCTCCCTCGCGGAGTTCGGCCGTAAGGAAATCGAAATCGCCGAGCACGAGATGCCCGGCCTGATGGCGACCCGCGCCAAGTACGGCCCGGAGAAGCCGCTCCAGGGCGTCCGCATCATGGGCTCCCTGCACATGACCATCCAGACCGCCGTGCTCATCGAGACGCTGGTCGAGCTCGGCGCGGAGGTGCGCTGGGTTTCCTGCAACATCTTCTCCACCCAGGACCACGCCGCCGCGGCGATCGCCGCCGCCGGGATCCCCGTCTTCGCCTGGAAGGGCGAGACCCTGGAGGAATACTGGTGGTGCACCTGGCAGGCGCTGGTCAATCCCGCCGGCCTGGGCCCGCAGCTCATCGTGGACGACGGCGGCGACGCCACCCTGCTCATCCACAAGGGCTACGAGATGGAGAACGGCTCCGACTGGGTGAACACCCCCTCCGACAACCACGAGGTGAAGGTCATCAAGGACCTGCTCAAGAAGATCGGCGCGGAGCAGCCCGGCATCTTCGCGAAGATCGTGAAGGACTGGAAGGGCGTCTCCGAGGAGACCACCACCGGCGTGCACCGCCTCTACCAGATGGCGAAGGCCGGCACCCTGCTGGTCCCCGCGATCAACGTGAACGACTCCGTGACGAAGTCGAAATTCGACAACCTCTACGGCTGCCGCGAGTCCCTGGTGGACGGCATCAAGCGCGCCACCGACGTGATGATCTCCGGCAAGGTGGCCGTGATCTGCGGCTACGGCGACGTGGGCAAGGGCTGCGCCCAGGCGATGCGCGGCCAGGGCGCCCAGGTGGTGGTCACGGAAGTGGACCCGATCTGCGCGCTGCAGGCCGCCATGGAAGGCTACCGCGTGCTGACCGTGGAAGACACCCTGGGCTGGGGCGACATTTACGTTACGACGACCGGGAACTTCGACATCATCCGCCTGGAGCACATGGAGAAGATGAAGGACCAGGCGATCGTGTGTAACATCGGCCACTTCGACAACGAGATCCAGATCGACAAGCTGAACGCCGCGCCGGGCGTGACCCGCACGAACATCAAGCCGCAGGTGGACAAGTACACCTTCCCCGCCGGGAACAGCATCTACATGCTGGCGGAAGGCCGCCTGGTGAACCTGGGCTGCGCCACGGGCCACCCGAGCTTCGTGATGAGCAACAGCTTCACCAACCAGACGCTCGCCCAGATCGACCTCTGGAAAAACAAGGACAGCTACCAGCCCGGCGAGGTGAAGGTGCTGCCGAAGCACCTGGACGAGGAAGTGGCGCGCCTGCACCTCTCCAAGATCGGCGCCAAGCTGACCACCCTGACGAAGGAGCAGGCGGACTACATCAGCGTGCCGGTGGATGGCCCCTACAAGCCGGACCACTACCGCTACTGACCCCGCGGCCCCCGCGGCCACACCCTCTGCATGGAAAACCCCGCCGGACACCCGGCGGGGTTTTTTTCGGGTAGGGACGCGCGTCTTTAAAGGTAGGGACGCGCGTCCCGCGCGTCCGTGGAGGTAGGGACGCGCGTCCCGCGCGTCCGTGAAGCAAGGGTGAGGCCCGCCGCAAGAGAAGGTCCGCGGTCGGCCGGGACGTCCGATCCTACCCCCCCCGGTCGGCCGGGACGTCCGGCCCTGCCTTTTTCCCCCTTGCTCCGCGGCCTCCCTGCTTCTATTCCCCCGAAGGATGAACCCGGAACGGAAACGCCTCCCGCATGAACCGCCGTTCTGGCTCGATCCCGGGGGCGAGACCTGGTTCGTCACCCTCTGCTGCCAGGAGCGGGGAAGAAACCAACTGGCCGAAAAAGGGGCCTGGCAGACGCTCCTGGGCGGCGTCCTGAAATACCGCGAGCTGGGATATTGGTACCCGCGGCTCTTTCTGGCGATGCCGGATCATGTCCACGTTTTATTGGGTTTCCCCGACAGCTTCTTTTTGAAGAAACGGGTCGCCACCTTCAAGTCCTGGACCTCCCGGCAGGCGGGCATTTCGTGGCAGCGCGATTTCTTCGATCACCGTTTGAGATCGGCGGAGGAAGGCGTGGCGAAAAGGAACTACATCGAGATGAACCCGGTCCGGGCCGGCCTCTGCAAGGAACCCCGGGACTGGCCGTACGTGTGGTCGGTGAATGAAGCGACGGACGCGTGAGGTAGGGACGCGCGTCCCGCGTGTCCGCCGATGCAAGGTGAGGCCCGCCGCAAGAAAAAGGTCCGCGGTCGGCCGGGACGTCCGACCCTACCTCATGATTCGCGTCTTTAAAGGTAGGGACGCGCGTCCCGCGTGTCCGCAAAGCAAGGGTGAGGTCCGCCGCAGGAAAAGGTTCCCGGTCGGCCGGGACGTCCGACCCTACCTCATGATTCGCGTCTTTAAAGGTAGGGACGCGCGTCCCGCGTGTCCGCGACGCAAGGGTGAGGCCCGCCGCAAGAAAAAGGTCCGCGGCCGGCCGGGACGTCCGACCCTACCTCCGTGGTCGGCCGACGTCCGGCCCTTTTCCGGCTCAGCCCCACCACTCCGCGGGCGGGTGGAAATCCCCGTCGATTTCCGCCAGGCCGAGCCTGCGGGCCTCCGCCAGGACCGCGGGGGGCAGCCCGGCGAGGGGAAGCATGGCCTCGATGCCGCCTTCCTCGTCGCGCGGCCACCAGGCGGGGATGGACG
>CBFGVD010000360.1:0-4220 GCA_965651965.1 uncultured Verrucomicrobiaceae bacterium
GATTCCCTCACGCTCACGAGCGCCACCTTCCTCTACAAGGGCGGCACGAACGTGAACACCATCACGATCGGCAATCTGACCCTGGATACCTCGGTGGTGAACAACGCCAGCAATTCCTCCACCGCGTTCATCCTGGCGGGCAACATCACCGTCGCCGGGACAGGCAAATCCAATATCTTCTCGAACAACGCGACCATCACGGTAAGCGCGCCGATCGCCGGCAACAGCGGGACCCTGGAGCTCCAGACCAACGCCGTCACCGGCCGCCAGGTCATCCTCACCGGGGAGAATACCTACACCGGCACGATCCTGGCCACCGGTGCCAGCGGCGCGGTTCTTTCGCCCACCGGCAAGCTCGCCTTCGCGCTCAATCCCGACACGCAGGCATACAACCTCATCGAAGGGACCGCTCCCTTCGAGTTCAGCGGCACCTTCGTCATCGACCTCACCGGGGCAAGCACCACCGTCGGCGATAGCTACCAGCTCGTGAACACGGCCACCCTGGGAGAGAACTTCACCGCCACCTTCGCGGTCGAGGGCTGGACGAAAATTGCCGACGTGTGGGTATCGCCCGATGGCAACTACCAGTTCATCCCTTCCACCGGGATCCTGGTCCGGGTCGAGACGGATTCCGATCTCGACGGCCTGCCGGACTCCTGGGAGACGAGCTATTTCGGCGGTATCGCCGCCTATGACGGGGACGACGATCCGGACGGCGACTTCTGCGACAACCTCTCCGAGTACAACGCCTTCACGGAGCCGGACGATCCCCTGTCCTTCCCCGATGGCGACGTGGACGGCCTGCCGGACGGCTGGGAGGAATTCTATTTCACGAACCTGGCACAAGGCCCCCTCGACGATCCGGACGGCGACTTCAGCACCAACGAGGCGGAGTATGCCGCGCTGACCGATCCGGCGTTGCGTTTAAGTTTCCCCGATACGGACTCCGACTTTGTCGGCGACGATTGGGAGATCCATTTCTTCGGCAGCACCGGAGCCTGCAATCCGGATGCGGATGAGGACGGCGACCTGTTTTCGAACAAGCTCGAATTCGAGGCCGGGACGGTGCCGCTGAACCAGATCTCCTCTCCGGACTACGACCTGCCGATGGACGGCCTGCCGGATGGCTGGGAAGTGAAGTACTTCCGCGTGGGCGAGGAAGCGCTCGAAGAAGCGATCCTCCATACGGACGGCACGATCGACTCCGACAGCGACGGCAGCACCGACCTGGTGGAATACCACGCCGGGACGGACCCGACCGACGAGAATTCCTACCCGACCGGCACGGCGGCCTACTGGCGCTTCGAGGAAAAGACCGCCGGTCTGGTGGACTATCCGCAGGTGGCGGGTGCCGTGAAGGACGTGAGCGGGAACGGCAACGACATGCTGACCTGGGCGGACTACACCGCGCCCACCCACACGACCGCCGTTGCGGATGGAAACGTGACGAACACCGGCGCGATGAACGCCAGCTCGCTGAACTTCACCGAGGTGGACGGCAACCGCTACACCTCCGATAACATCTACACCTCCGGCAGCGCGCCGATCAATACGGCCATCTACACCGCGCTCACGGTGGAAGCCTCCTTCCGCACGCCCCGGTCCGGCCGGAACCAAGGCATCATCGGCAAGGGCGGGAACCCGACGGGCATGGCTGCTCCCTACCAGACGCCCTTCACCCTGGAGATCAACGACTCGAACCTCGTGGTCGCGGGCTTGATCGACGGCAGTTCCACGCCGCGGGAAATCGCCAGCACCCGGGCGATCAGCCCGGACGAGTGGTACTCCGCGGCGGTGACGGTGAGCCCCACCACGATGTCCCTGTGGCTGAAAGCCCCGGGGGATGAAGACTATGTCCTGGAAGCATCCACGCCGGTCAGCGGTGCCTGGTACCCCGTGGAAGCCAACAGCGTCTGGGTGATCGGCCAAACGGAATACGATCCAGCGGAAAACGGCGGCTTCGGCGGCTTCAACAGCTTTACCGGGGACCTGGATGAAATCCGGATCAGCTCGCGGGTCCTGCCGAAGGGCAGGTTCCTCGCCAACGTGGCGTCGGACTCCGGCGATCCGGATTCGGATGGCGATGGCATGGAGGACGCTTGGGAAGAGCTCTACTTCGGCTCGCTCGACGAGGCCGCCGCCGGCGATTTCGATGGCGACGGAACCTCGAACCTCGCCGAATTCCTGCTCGGCCTGCTGCCGGACGACGGTTCCTCGCGCTTCGCCGCGACGCTGAGCGGCTCCACGGTGGGCTGGCCCGCGGCCGCGGGCCTGAGCTTCACCGTGCAGCGGAGCACCACGCTCGCGGAGGATTCCTGGGAGGATGTCGCGACCGTCAATACCACCGGTGCCGCCGGCACTTGGACGGATGAAGAACCGCCCGCGGGCAAGGTCTTCTACCGGGTGGTGCTGCCCGGCGCTTGAGCCCCGAGGATATCAAAAAACGGGCATCCGGGAAACCGGGTGCCCGCTTTCTTGTCCTTGCTGCGGGTCAGTCGGTCTTTTGATAGATGCGCACGTAGTCCACCTCGTAGCGCTGCGGGAAGGAGGTCCGCGAGGGATCGCCGCCCTGCCTGCCGCCGATCGCCAGGTTCAGGCGGAAAGCCTGCGGGGCCAGGAAGGGATTGACCGCCGGGCCGTCCTGGTTCTCCACGTGTTTCATGAGCTGGGTGTTCAGGAGTTCGCCGTCCAGCCAGATGCTCATCTTCTCCCCGTCCCATTCCAGCACCCAGAGGTGGAAGGAGTCTTTCCACGTCCCGTCCGGGTCGAAGCGGCCGATGGAGTGGGAGCCGGTATTCCACAGGTCGCGGCCCCGCTTTCCGGCCCAGCAGAAGTTCGCATAGATCCGCCCGCCGTAGTATTCCAGAATGTCGATTTCCCCGCCGTGGGGCCAGCGGCCTCGCCCGGTGGTCCAGATCGCGGGCCAGAGCCCGGGGAGGGGGGTGAAGCGGGCGCGCACCTCGAAGCGGCCGAACTTCCAGTCGTGCTTGCCTGCCGTGGTGATGGAGGCGGAGCTGTATTCCGCCTCCTGCCGCTGCCGCCGCCAATCGTCGGTGCCTTCCCGGAAACGCGGGTTCGGGATCTTTTCCCGGCGGCCCTCGATCACCAGCAGGCCGTCTTCCCGCCACGCGTTGTCCTTTTGGTACCACTGGAGCTCGTGATTGCGCACGAAGCCCTCCTCGAAGCGCCACTTCGTTTCATCGACGGGGCCGCTGCCCTCGAATTCATCCGCCCACACCAGCTTGTAGGCGGGATCGCGCGGCGGTGCGGGGGCTTCGTCGGCACGGGCCAGGGCGAGGCCGGCGAGCAGGATGGAGGAAAGGCGGATCATCGGCGGTTGAAACGCGGCCGGCGGGCCAAAGGTTTCGGCGCGAAGGCGTGAAATCGGCTCCTCTTTTCGGGGGAGGCACGCTAGTTTGACGGGTGACCCGGATCCCGGCCATGACCGCACAGGATGTCCTCGATGAATTGAGACCGCTCGGCAGCGAACGCTACAAGCGGATGATGATGAAGAATTACGGGGTGAAGGAGCCCTGCTTCGGCGTGAAGATCGGCGACATGAAGAAAATCGTGAAGCGGATCAAAAAGGATCACCGGCTCGCGCTCGATCTCTACGCCACGGGGAACTACGATGCGATGTACCTCGCCGGCCTGATCGCGGACGACGCGAGGATGAGCAAGGCCGACCTGAACCGCTGGGCGGAGCAAGCCTACGCCGGATCCCTGCCCGGCGCGACGGTGGCCTGGGTGGCCGCGGGAAGTCCGCACGGGCATGAGCTCGCCCTGGAGTGGATCGGATCGGACAACCCGCTCGTCGCCGCTGCGGGTTGGTCCGCGCTCTGCGCTCTCGTGGCGCTGAAGGACGATGCGGAGCTTGATTTGAAAGAGCTGGAGGGCCTCCTCCGGCGCGTGAAAGAGGAGATCCACAGCGCTCCCGATGCCGTGCGCTATGCCATGAACCAGTTCATCATCTGCGTGGGAGGATATGTAGCTCCGCTTACCGGGCTGGCCATCACAACCGGAGAAGAGATCGGCCCGGTTTCCGCGTACCTGGGCGACAACAACTGCGAGGTCTTCTCCGCCCCGGACTACATCCGGAAAATGCAGGCGAAGGGTGTGATCGGGAAAAAGCGGAAGACGGTGAAGTGCTGAGAAATCCCGGGCGGCCTGCGGTTGGGAGGTAGGGTCGGACGTCCCGGCCGACCGGGAACGGTTCCTTG
>CBFGVD010000361.1:0-4194 GCA_965651965.1 uncultured Verrucomicrobiaceae bacterium
CCCCGGGGGTGAAGAGGACGGGAATTCCCAGCTCCTTGGTCGCCGGAATGTCGATTTTATCCAGGCCGATCCCGTACTTGGAGATCACCTTCAGCCGCGGCAGGCTTTTCTCGATCACCGCGCGGGTGATGGCGTCGTCCCCGCAGAGGAAAGCGTCGAATTCCCCCGCGAGTTCCAGCATCCGGGTTTCGGAGAGCGGACCCCGCTCGCGGACGATTTCAAAGCCCTGGCCTTCGAGTTGGGCGTGGTGCGGGCCGGGGGTGTCTTGGAAGCTGCAGGTGGTGAGTAGAACGCGGGTCGGCATGGCGGGCTGGTGCTTTTGTGGAGGGTGTAAATCTGTCATACAAGTGGGAAATGTTTCATCGTGTGAAAAGCCCTGGCGGTTCCCGGGATGGGAGCAACTCCCAGGTTTTCGCCCCCGATTCGATGAATTTTCCATGAAGGGGCACACCGCACTGGTAAACACTTATGCCACATGAAAGAATCCGCCTTGTAAACCGATTGCATCCTCATTGAACTTCAAGTGATGAAGGCGCCAACTCCTCTCCGCCTCCTGACCTTGCCCCTCCTGCTGATTGCGGCGGGCACGGGTTGCAAGGAGAATTCCCAAGTCCGGAGCGACCCCGAATGGTGGCGCCTGGAGGGGCGGCGCATGGAATTGGCTCATCAAGTGGATCTGCTGAAGTTGCGTCTGGGGCCCGTTGATAAAGGCGCGGAAGAGCGCAATGCGCTCTCCCGCGAGATAAGTGAGAATTGCGTCCGCATTGCGGAGCTGGAGGATATCGCGGCCGATCTGCGCTCCGGCCTGGCCTCCATGGCCGCCCGGTATGGCGCGGAGCGGGAAGATCTGATCCGCCGGGTCCGCGCCGGAGCTTCGGGGCGCGAATACGCCACCCTGGTCGGAGCGAAAGGCCGGATTTATGAAAAGGTGACCGTCACCCGCGTGACCGATATCGGGGTGGAATTCCGCCACGAGAACGGCCATGCACGCCTTGCCGCCGCCGATCTGACCCCGGAACAGCACGTCCTTTTCGGGATCGATCCCCTGGCCGCCGGCAGGGCCCTGGAAGAAGAGCGGAGGATGGCCGCGATCCAGGACGAATGGCTCGGCGGGCAGGTGCTCGCGGCCAACCGTGCCAAGGCGGAAGCCGAGAAAGCCGCCGCGGAGCGCGAGACGGACCGGATGCTGGCAAGTGCCCGCTCGCGTTCCGAAGCGGTGAAGGACAAACTCTCCGGCATCGTGGAATCCGCCCCCAGCCGCTTGCGGGAGAGACCGCGCAACTTCGGCAATACCTATTGGAGCGGTTATTCCCGCAGCCGCTACTCCTTCGGCAGCCGCTATTCTTCCTACTCCTGCTACCCGGCCTACACGTCTTCCCGCGGCTGCCGCTCCGAGGCATTCCGCACGCCGGTGCAGCGGAGCTCCACGCTCCCGATGAGCATGCGCCGGGGCACTGCCGCTCCCTGAGCCTCCTCGTTGTCTTTGTTTTCTGCCTTATCGTCCTCTCCTCCAATGATTCGTAATACCCTGTGCCCTGCCGCCGCATTGCTCCTCTGTTTTTCCCTGGCCTCCTGCGGGGATGACCCGGAATTGGTCCGGAAGCGGGACGAGCAAAAGGCGGAGATCAGCCGCCTGGACAGCGAGCTGAAGGTCCTCCAGGAAAAAGTCGCCCAGATCCCGCAGGATCGCAGTGCGGACCTGAAGGCCCTCAAAGAGCAATCCGAGCTCCAGAAAGAGAACATCGCCCAGCTCGAAGAGAAAATCGAAGAGCTGGAAGCCCAGAAGGCCCGGATCGAAAAGGAACACGAGGCCTACAAGCGCAAATACGTCGTCCGCTGATTCCAGCCCTGCCCTCCCATGGGTTTTTCAGACCTGCTTACCAGTAGCCGCGGCCCCGGCCTCATCGGCACGCTCCTTGCCCTGCTCGTCCTTGTCGGGTTCGGCACCCTGTACTTTTTCGTCTTCGACGAAAGCATGCAGGGTGGCGGCAAGACCATCGAAGCCGTGATCCGCGATGACGCGGTCGTGCTCGAATCGCACAAACGCACGATCGAATCCTACAAGCAGCAACTTGTGGCAGGGCGGCTCCTGGAGCAACAGCAGGATGAAATCGTCCGGCTCGAGATCGGCCTTGAGAACGGAAAGAAAACCATCGCCGCCGGCAATGCCGAGGAAGAGGCCTTGGAGGCGCAGATCGTCGCGGCGGAAAAGGCCTGGGAGGATTACAAGGATGCCTACCGTGCCTCCGAGTGGGCTTCCGCACGGGGCGAGAAATACGCCGAGATCAGGACCCTGGACGGGGATATTTACACCGATGTCACCGTGACGGAGGTCGATCATACCGGCATGCGCGTGATGATTTCCTCCGGGCCGAAGACCATTGCCGGCGGGGAATTGCCGCTCGATCTCCAGGACCGTTTCCAATTCAGTGCGGAGAAGAAGAAACTCGTGGTCGACAAACGCGAGAAGGACTTCGAGGAGCTGACCGGGGATGTCGAAATCGCCGCTCTCGGGCAAAAGGGGAAAGAGAAGCTGGCCGAAGTCCGGCGCCTGAAGCAGGCCATCGAGAACTCGAACGAGGGCATCCAGAAGTGCAAGGCGGCGGAGCCGATCCTGTTGCGCGGGGTGGATGTGGTGCGGGCCGAGCTGGCGGAAGAGCAATCCCGGGTCGCGAACCGAAATGGCAGGCGGGGGATCAACCGCAGCCCCCAGATCCGGGAAAGGCTCCGCGTGGCCGACAACCGCGTTTACACCAACCGCAGGAATATTTCCGATTTCGAGCGTCAGATCCGCGATGCCAAACGGGATTTGATCCGCCTGGAGCGCGAGGTTGAAGACATCAAGGAAGAGATTGCGAAGCTCAGGAAGGAAAAGGCGGCCAAGAAAGCGAGCGAGACCGCTGCGGCCGAGGCGCTCCAAAGCGCCGGCAGCCCGTAAGATTCATGAACCTCCCGCCCGGCCAGCCGGGTCCCCCCATTCTTCTCCCCGCGGAATCTCTCTTCCGCGCCTTCGGCCATGTTGAGCAGCAATGACGAGCAATCCGGAGCGATGTGGCTTTTGGCCGGCCTCATCGTGCTGGTGTTCGCGGGGGTTTTCCTGTCCCTCCTGGCGGACAAGCGTTTCAGCTTTTCCAACGGTCGGAAATCCGCGGCCATCCAGTATCAGGAGGATGGCCAGCGGCTGGAGAGCTTGAGGACCCGCGTGGCGGAAGCGCGGGCTGATTGGGAATCCCGCTGTGTTCCCCTGCTGGGGCAGGATGATGCCCTGGAACGATTGCGGGCGGAAGCCGGGCGGCTCGCGGGCCGTGCGGACCGCCTCCGGGAAAGGCGGGAACTCCTGGAAACCGGGATCGAAGAAGCGGAGGAGGCTTTCCGGACCTACCGCAGCCGCTACCGCGCCCAAGTCTGGGCGGAGGCGACGGGAGAGGAGATCGCGGAATTCCACGCTCCCGGGGGAAAGATTTACAAGAATGCCGTGATCCGGCGGGTCTCCGCGACGGGTTTGGAAATCCGCCACGAGGAAGGCAATTCACGGTTCCTACCTTCCGAACTCGACGAGACCTGGAACGAACGTTTCCAGTGGGACGAGGCGGAAATGGAAGCCCATCTGAAGGCGGAGAATGAACGCGATCGCAGGCACCATGAAGCCGGCAGGCGGAAGAAACCCCGGCCCGCCCCGGAGGTCGCCGCGAAACCGCGGAAGGCCCCCCGCCGGGAACAACCTCGGCCCGAGGAGGCCGAGCGGCAACGGATCGAAATGCTACGGCAAGCCGTGATCGAGGCGCGCGAGCGCCTGAGCCAGGTGGAGAGCGAAGTGATGCGTGCCCGCGCCGAGGCCAGATCCAGCAAGGGCCGCTCCGTGCCCGGCAGCCTGGAGACCTGGGAGCAGCGGGCCGCGCGCCTCGAGGCGTCGAGCATCAAGCTCCGCGCGCAATATTTCTCCGCGCGCGGAAAGCTCGCGGCGATCGCTCCGGGCGACGCCCTACTCAGGATCCAGGACCAGTAGCGGGCCGGTCTCAGGCCAGCACCAGCCGCCCGTCCGCCGCGAGCTTCGCGGTCAGCGTGTCCCAGCCGCCCGGAACCTGGAGGTTGAAGACATGCAGGTAGAGCGCCACCAGCTTGGGGTCGTGGCCGGCGAGTAGGGCATCCACGGCTTCGTCCAGTTTCGCCGCATCCAGGTCTTCCGGCAGATCG
>CBFGVD010000362.1:0-4194 GCA_965651965.1 uncultured Verrucomicrobiaceae bacterium
GCCGGCCTCGCCGCGGTAGGGCTGCCCGTCCCACTCCTCGGGAAACTTCTCCACCGATTCGACCGGAGGATGCATCGCCACATGGGGCTCGATGAAGGCGAGGTAGAGGAAGAAGGGCCGGTTCTTTTCCCGGGCGATGAATTTCTCCGCTTCCTCCACCATGAGCTTCGGGGCGTAGGTCTTGCCGATGTAATCCTCCATTTTCACATCGCCCTCCACGGGCTTCACGTGCCCGGGGACCGGCTTTTCATTGATCTCCACCTGCCTGTCATTCCGCCAGAGATACTTCGGGTAATAGCTGTGGGCGACGGCCTGGCAGTTGTAACCGAAAAAGAGATCGAGCCCGTGCCTGTTCGGATCACCCGTGCTGCCGACGGGGCCGAGCCCCCACTTGCCGATCGCGCCGGTGGCATAACCGGCTTTCTTGAAAATCTCCGGCATCAGCAGGGTGTCCGCCTTGACCGGGTGCTGCCCTTCCTTGAATTCCGGGAATTTCACCTTCGCCTGGCGGTTGCCGCGGATGTCGGCATGCCCCAGATGCTTGCCGCTCATCAGGACGCAGCGGGAAGGCGCACAGGTGGGAGCGCCGCTGTAGTGCTGGGTGAGCTTCATCCCCTGCTCGGCAAGCCGGTCGATATGGGGCGTGGGTATTCTCTCCTGCCCGAAGCAGCCGACTTCCCCGTAACCGAGATCGTCGGCAAGGATGAAGACGATGTTGGGCTTGTCGGCAGCCGAAGCCGCTGCCATGAAAATGGCGGAAAATATCGCTTTAGCGAGGCTTTCAGGATTCATCAGGACGAACATTACGAGGCCAAGCCGGGGTGCTTTCAAGATTCATCGGCCGGAATCCGGCGCGCGGGAGACTCCGCCATCGTCGGCGTTCAGACCGCGGCGAGAGCGATCAGGGCGGAAAGCTGGGTATTGAAATTATAGATCTCCGCCCGGGGCGGCTGCTGCCATTCCAAAGGATAGAGCCCGTTCTCGCGCGGGCTCTTCAAGATGGCCTCCGCGCTCGCCCGGAGAACCCTGTCCAATTGAGCCGCCACCTCGCCATGCACGCCTTTTGCAGCGAGGGTTCGCGAGAGGCTGCCGAAATACCGGGCGCAGATGCCTTTCAAGAGGCCGGTGTCCCAGCCGTCGGTAGCAAGTTTCTCGTACAAAATGCCGTCCGCCCGGACAATGCCGGTCCTGGCGATGACCGTCGCGGCGATCTCCGCCGCCTCATCGAGGTATTCCATCTTCCCCGTCGCGGCGTGAAGCGCCTCCAGGCCGCCCAGATAGGCCCCCTGATTGTAGGTCCAATAATCCGCAACGTGGCCGGGTCGGTCCACGATGCCGGAGCCGTCGTAGAGTTTCGCTTCCCTTTCCCATGCCAAGGTCTTCTCCGCCCAACCGAGAAAGGGCTTTTGCTTCGTAGCAACGTAAAGCCGGGCGGACAACACCACGAAGAGACTGTTCGTGATGGCATTCGGATCGCGCTTGTCGGCCTCCTCCGCCCAGGAAACGCCGCCACTTTCCCGCCAGTTGACCGCCATGTGGGCATGGATGGCCCGGGCGGTGCGGAGATAACGCGGGTCCTTCGTGCGCATGTGGAACTTCAGCCAGGCGATGCCCCACCAGGCCGAGTCGTCCAGGTATTCGTTGCGGAATTCGCTGTCGTGGATCTTTTCCGGATCCAGCGCCTTCATCCGCCGTTCCAATGTCCGCTCATCCGTCCCGCGCCATGTGCCTGCCTTGCGCAGGGATTTCGCAAGTTCCGGCAAGCGGCTGCCGCGGAGCACGTTGCCGGCATGGATTTCCTTCAAGCGCCGCTCGTAGATGTCCGTGCCGCTGCGGTCCATATAATCCACCATCGCCTCCACCGCATTCGCACAGGACCACCAGGGCGGGTTGATGCGGCCCTCGAAGTGGCCGCGCAAGTCCTTCCCCGGACGGTCGAGCCAGTTGGCGAGTTCCGGCACCCAGAAAACCTTGTCCAGGGTGGCCGTCCCTTCCCGGAACGCCCGGCGCAAATCCGCTTGCGGCAAGGGTCCGGCAGCCCGGGACAGGCCGCCGAAGAAGCAAGCCGCTCCCGCAAGCCTCAAAAATTCCGAACGGGAAATCCCTCCCCGGGACATGGCAAGCTCCGGCATCTTATATCGTCTCCACTTTCACCGCCTTGCCTTCCCTGATCGACTTGTAGATCGCCTCGATCGCCAGCAAATCCTTGAGCCCCTCTTCTCCCGAAGGCGCGAAGGGCTTGCCAGCCAGCACGGCTTCCGCAAAGGCGTCCATCTCGGTCGCGAAGTGATCCACCGCGGGAAATTCCACTTTCACGTCCGGCCTCGAAGTCCAGGCCCTCAAGCCATCGTAGCTGTATGCCGGGTCCATGCCGAATCGCCCGCCCTTGCAAGCCGCGGTGAAAAAATTCGCGCCGTTGAAGGCATAGGTCGTCATGACCGAAGCCAGCACGCCGGAAGGGAATTTCATCGACCAGGAAACGGTCTCATCCACCTCGGAGAATTTCTCCGGATCGGTCTTCGTCTCCTGTGCCGCGACTTCCACCGGCTCCTCCCCGGCGAGGTAGCGGCAGGCCTGGAGGGCGTAGATGCCGACATCCATGAGCGCCCCGCCCCCTGCCAGTTCCTTGCGCAGGCGCCACTGCGAGGGGTCGCCGATCTGGAACCCGAACCCGGCCTCGATGAATTTCAAATCCCCGAACACTTTTTCCCGTGCCAGGCGCATGCACTCCTTGTGGTGCGGCTCGAACTGGCAGCGATAGCCGACGCCGAGCTGCTTGCCCGCATCCTTGCAAGCCGCGATCATGCGGCGGCATTCTTCCGCGCTGTTCGCCATCGGCTTTTCGCAGAAGACGTGCTTGCCCGCCTTCGCCGCGCGGATGGTGAATTCCTCGTGCATGGAATTCGGCAGCACGATGTAGATGACATCCACATCCGGATTCTCCGCGATCTTGTCGAAGGTTTCGTACGAGTAAACGTGGCTGTCCGGGATTCCGTGCTTCGCTATCCATTGCTCCGCCTTCGCCGGGGTGCCGGTCACGATCGCGGAGAGCTTGCAGTGCTTCGTCTTCGCGAAGGCGGGAGCGAGCTGGTGCGTACTGAGGGATCCCAGGCCCACCAGGGCCCAGCCGAGTTTTTTCTGTCCCGGCGCCTGGGCGCGGGCGCGGGTGGCGAAAGCGGCGGCGCTGCCCCCGAGGGCGGCAAGGAAAGGTCGGCGTTGCATGATGTTAGAGGTCTCGGGTCTGGAACGTGTTGTTAGGGTCGAATTGATCGCTTTGCAGGCCTTTTTTGAACCAGCGCATGCGCTGCGCGGAGCTGCCGTGGGTGAAGGAATCCGGCACCACGTGCCCTTGGGCCTGCTTCTGGAGCGTATCGTCGCCGATCCGGTTCGCGGCGTTCAGAGCCTCTTCGAGATCCCCTTCTTCCAGAAAGTCGAAACGCTGCTGGCCCTTCCGCGCCCACATTCCCGCGAGGAAATCGGCCTGGAGTTCAAGGCGGACGGAGAGTTCGTTCCCCTCCACCTCGCCGGCCCGCTGCCGCGCTTGCTGGACCTGCGCCGAGATACCCAGCAGGTTCTGGACATGGTGCCCCACCTCGTGGGCGATGACATACGCCTGCGCGAAATCCCCCGGAGCGCCGAAGCGCTCGTGCAGCTCCCGGAAGAAGGAAAGATCGATGTAAACGGTGCGATCCGCCGGACAATAGAAGGGGCCCATCTGCGCCCCGGCGAATCCGCAGCCGCTCTGCACGGTGCCGGAGAAAAGATGCAGCCGCGCCGGTTCGTAGCGTTTACCCATGCGGGCGAATTCCTCCGCCCAGACATCCTCGGTGCTGCCCAGCACGGCCTTCACGAAATCCACCCGCTCCCGATCTTCCGGCGAGAGCGGAGCCTCCCGGACCGTGCCGCCCGCCCCGCCCTGCTGCTGGAGCAACGGCATGGGATCGAAGCCGAAGATCAAAGCCAGCACGATCAGCACGATGGTCCCCAAGCCGCCGATCGCCAATCCGCCTCCGCCCCTCCGGCCGCGCTGATCGTCCACATTCTCGCTCCGACGCAGGTTCTTCCAACGCATGATTTCCCTCCCGTTCGGTCATAACATGCAGGAATATCACCGGTGCCGGCAATCCCCAATCTTCCGCCGCAGGTAAGGAGCGGGCAGGCTCCCTCGGCATAAGGACATGAAAAAGCCCGGCC
>CBFGVD010000363.1:0-4194 GCA_965651965.1 uncultured Verrucomicrobiaceae bacterium
TCGTCCCGATCATGGCGGAGGGGGAGGAAGGGCGCTTCCTCTACCTGCCGAAGGGCGAGTGGTTCGCCTATCACGACGATTCCCGCCCGAAGGCCGTGGCCACGGACATTTGGATCGAATGTCCCATCGACCGCATCCCCGTCTTCGTGCGTGCGGGGGCGGTGGTCCCGCATTGGCCGCTCCAGCAGCACGTCGGGGAGATCCCGCATCCCGAGCCCGAGCTCCGCATCTGGTGGAAGAACGGCGGCGAGACCAGCGAGTGGTATGAAGACGAGGGCGAGGGCGAAGCCTGGCGGGAGGGAGTTTACCGCGAGTCCGCGCTGCGCGTGGAGGGCGGGGAGGAAAAGATCGCGCTCGAGCGCCGCTGGGAGGGCTCCTGGCGGCCCGGGTATGAAAAGGTGCACCTGACCTTCTGCGGCATCGGCAGCGCGGAAGCGGAACTGAAGGTGAGCATCGACGGCAAGGAAACCGTCGCCCGACGCGGGGAAGACGGCCGCTACCGCGCGACCGCGGCGCCGGATTTCCGGAAACTGGAGATGGAATGGGCGGCGGTGAACGCGGGTGCGAGGCAGCGTAGCGGGGTGGGGATGTAAACCGGACGCCCGCTGGCGGACCGGCCCGGCCGGAAGCCGGAGCTGGCGGACCTTGCCATCCCGTCCCCCTCCCACTACCGCTCCGGCGTGTCCGACGAATACCTCCTCGCCCTGCTGGCGGCATTCTGCATCGGCATGTCGAAGGCCGGGTTCAGCGGGATTTCCCTGATTTCCGTCTTTATCATGGCGGATTTGTACGGGGCCGTCCCTTCCACAGGGATCGTCCTGCCGCTGCTGATCTTCGCGGATCTGGCGGTTTATCCGGCATTCATGAAACACGGGAGCTGGCAGCCGGTGTGGAAGCTCCTGCCTGCGACTCTCGCCGGGCTTGCGCTCGGCTGGTGGCTGCTGGGCGTGCTCCCTTCGGAATCCGCGGCGCGGAAGACGATCGGCGGCTGCATCCTCGCCATGGTGGCGCTGCAGGCTCTCCGGGCGTGGAAGCCGGAGCTTTCCGACCGCATGGCAAGCTCCCGCTCCTTCGGCACCGGGGCCGGGGTCGCCGGCGGAATCACGACCATGCTGGCAAATGCCGCCGGCCCGGTGATCCAGCTCTATCTGCTCTCCCGCCGCATGCCGAAGATGGAGTTGCTGGGGATCGGCGCGCGCTTTTTCCTGCTGGTGAATCTCCTCAAGCTGCCCCTGAGCGGAAGCCTCGATCTCATCACGGCGGAGACCCTGCGGGACAATCTCCGGATCGCGCCGGGGGTGGCGGCCGGGATCCTCGCGGGGAAATGGCTCGTCCTGCGGGTACCGCAGCGTGCCTTCGAGTGGATGATCATCGGCTTCTCCCTGTTCGCCGCCGGACGGCTGCTCTTCTCCGTCTAGGGTCCGGTTATGCCATGCGCCCGGTAAAGCCTTGTTCCTTCAGCAGTTCGTAGGCGGCCATGACTTCCGCGGGCACCGCCTGCGGCGTGGCGAAGCCGAGCGCCGGATAATCCAGGATGCGCTGGAAATCGCCCACCGCGGCTTCGATCACGCGGGCGGGCTCGAATTCCCCGGTGCAATAGGAAGCGAAATCGAGATCCGGGGAGCTGACACGGCAGGGCAGTTCCGGCCACTGGGCCTCCAGCGCCGCGTGGGTGCGGCGCTCCATGTAGGGCTTTTGCACGGCGAGACCGGTGCGAGGCGCGAGCCCGTGCGCGGCCAGCAGTTCGCGGGAGAACCGGATGTTCTCCCCGGTGTTTGTCGCGCGTTTTTCGATCAGGATTGCCTCCTCCGCCACGCCGAGCCCGCGCGCCACCCGCGCCATGGCCAGGGCCTCCTCCTCCGGCCAATCCAAGGTCATGCGGCCCCGCGCTCCGGAAAACAGCAGCAGCGGCGCGAGGCCGGAAAGATGAAGCCGCGCCGCATGCTCCGCCACCCGCAGGTCGTTGCTGCCGAAGACGAGAATGATATCCGCGGGTAGCGGATCGTGGCGGAGCCGGTGGTAATCCCACAGGGCGTTCACCGCTGCGAGCGCGGCGGGGGAGAGGCCGTGCGGCGCGTTCATTCCGCTTTTTTCGCCGCGGTCCATTCCTCGTCCATCTGCGAAGCCGTGGCTTCGCCCAGGGGAGTGCCGCGGTCTTTCAGGCGGCGTTCCATTTCATTGAAGCGCCGCTCGAATTTCTCGTTCGCCGCGGCCAGCAGGATCTCGGGGTCGATTTTCCGGAAGCGGGCCAGGTTCACCACGGAGAAGAGCAGATCGCCCAGTTCCTCGTCCACGGCCTGGAGATCCTGGGCGTCCACGGCGGCTTCCAGCTCCTGCACTTCCTCGCGGATCTTCGCGAGCACGCCGCACTGGGTCGGCCAATCGAAGCCCACCTTGGCGGCTTTCCTCTGCAGCTTGGAGGCGCGGAGCAGCGCGGGCAGGCCCTTGCCGGTTCCGTGCAGGTAGGGCTTGTGCCCGGTGCCTTTTTCTTCCCGTTTGATTTCGTCCCACTGGCGGAGCACGGCTTCGGAATCCCCGGCCGCGGACTCGCCGAAAACATGCGGATGGCGGCGGATCAGCTTGTCCGATATCCCCTTCGCCACTTCGTCCAGATCGAAGCGTCCGGCCTCCTCCGCCAGCTCGCTGTGGAAGACCACCTGCAGCAGCAGGTCGCCCAGTTCCTCCCGCAGGTGCTCCATGTCGCAGCGCTGGATCGCGTCCACCGTCTCGTAGGCTTCCTCGATGAGGTTGGAGACCAGGCTGCCGTGCGTCTGCTCCGCATCCCAGGGGCAGCCGCCGGGCGCGCGCAGGCGGTGCATGATGGCGCGCAGGCGCTCGATCTGGCGGCCGGGCTCGGCGGTATGGATCATTTCGGCATCGGTCATCGCTCGTCTTGGGAATGGGAGGCTTTCGTGAGGATTTCCCGCTCGCGCTCGGTCAGGCTGGGCAGGCCCTCGCGGTTGATCTTGTCCAGGATCCGGTCCACTTCGTCCGCGGCGGCGATATCGACCTCCGTGCGCGGGCGCAGTTTCGGGGAGCGCCTTTTTTTGCGGAACTCCCGCGGGCGGATCACCTTGGCTCCCCGCGTGTCCTTGCCGTTCTTCCGCAGCAGCGCGGGGTAGCGCATCAGGATGAAGCCCAGGATCGCGCCGCCCAGGTGGCCGGCCTCGCCGCCGCTGTTCTGGAAATAACTCCCGCCGAAAAAGATGTCCCCGAGGATGATCGCCACGGCGATGCCGATGAGCCAGAGCGCGAAGCTCCGCATGGAAAGGCTGACCGGCGGCAGCAGCAGGCGCACGATCGCATCCGGCGCGAGCACCGCGGTGCCGATCATCAGGCCGAAGATGCCCGCCGAGGCTCCGACCAAGGGAACCTCCGTGATCGGCAGCCAGCCCCGCTCCGGGAGAATGCCGGTCAGGGCCAGCAGGGTGAAGAACAAGGCCCCCGCCACGCCGCAGAGGAGGTAAAAAGCGATGAAACGTCCCGTGCCCCACCAGCGTTCGATCCAAGGGCCGAAGATGTAGAGGGCGAAGGAATTGAAGACCAGGTGCAAGATCCCCGCGTGCAGGAACTGGAAGGTCAGCAGCTCCCACAACCGCCACTCCTGGAAGGCCGAGCGGATGCTGAAACAGAAGAGGGAGTTGATCCAGCCCAGGCTCGCCCCGTCCGTCCGCGAGAAATAATCGAGGACGAAGATCGCGATGTTCGCGATCAGGAGGGTTTTGGTGACGATGGGAAGAGGGCGGCGCCCGCCCGCGGCGTAGCGAGCTTCCTCGTCTCGAAAGTAGTCCCGGTCGGCGCTTCCCATCCGGAGCAGGGGTTACCACGGGCTCCACCCGACCGCAAGGGCGGGCGGTTTCCGCGGGGGATTCACTCTTCCGCCGCGGCCTTGTCCGCTTCCTTGGACTTCGGCTTTCCGGGCTTGAGCTGCACGGAGATGATCAGACGGCCGCCCCGCCATTCCGGGCCCAGCATCAGCAGCGGTTTGTCCGGCGTCATCGCGGCATCCGTCTTCAGGATCTTCTTCCGGCTTACCCACAGCTCCACGTCCATCCGCATCAGCTCTTTGGAAAGCTTGCTCTGGGCTTCGAAGCGGAGGACCACTTCATCGCTTTCGCCGAAAGGCTTGGCCCAGTTTTCGTAGGTGCGGTAGAGCGGCATCATGTGCCGCCCGATTTCGAGGTATTTGGCGAA
>CBFGVD010000364.1:0-4188 GCA_965651965.1 uncultured Verrucomicrobiaceae bacterium
CTGACGCGATGAACATGTACTTCTACAAGATGTTGCAGGAGCGCCGCGCGAACCAAGCTCGCTGAGCTCCACCGGGAATAGCCCCTTTCACAGCCCGCCGGGAACTCTCCCGGCGGGCTTTTTTTCGCGCCCCGGCAAGGAGTCCGGGCCGGTATCTTTCCGTCATCGACCGGGAATCATCCAAGACCCCGGCGGCCGCCCGCCTTAGGTTGTCGCGCGACCTTTGCCAACAGGTTCCCGTTGCCTTCCCCGCGCGACCAAAAACCCTTAATCCGCTGGCGATCAATTCTCCTCTGCCGGGAGACACCGCGGACAGCCGGCTTCCGGCGAAGCCGCACGGCGCGTGCGGCTCTCTTTGATCCACCCATGACAAAACCCCTTTTCCTGCGGCCCGGCCTCGTGCCCGTCCTCCTGTTCTTCCTGAGCGGCATCTCCGCCGCGCTCACTCTGGATCAGGAAAAGGAGACCCATGCCGTGCTCTCGGGGGTCACCGCCACCCTCACGGGACATTCCGAACTGCATCTCACCGGCGGGGGCGACCCCATTCCCGGCTGCACGATCCACCTGGATTCGGAGGACTCATGGGTCTTCTTCCACCAGGTGGCTCCCTCCGCCGTGGTCTCCAATCTCCTGTCCCGGTTCCGGGTAAACGGAGCCGTGGCGGCCGTGGATTCCAATGTCCGCGTGGTCCAGCATGTCGCGGGCGCGGTGGTCATCCCCCATCCCGCGGGCTACCGGCCTCTGCAGGTTTTCACCGGCACTCACCTCGCCGGCAATTCGATGGAACTGGGTACCTACACCGCCTACGGGAATGCCGCCCTTGGCCCCTTCGCGGACAAGATCCGCTCCTTCATCCTCAAGCGCGGCTACACCGCCACCTTCGCCCAAAACGAGAACGGCACCGGCATCAGCCGCAATTTCGTCGCCCAGGACAGCGACCTGGAAATTTCCCTGATGCCCGCGGGCCTGGATTCCAGCATCAGCTTCGTGCGCGTCTTCCCCTGGCGCTGGACCGGCAAGAAAGGCTCCTGCGACGTGGACCCCGCCGCTCTGAACGCCGACTGGCACTACAACTGGAACATCGACAAGAACTCCACCCGGGATTGGGAATACGTCGGCATCCGCCAGCAGCGCTGGTGGCCCGGCCTGGATCAGGACTGGCAGGCCCGCGGCGTGAACCACCTCTCCGGCTACAACGAGCCGGACAACCCGGTGGAGGACGCCTACACCAGCCTGAACAACGGCTCCACCGACGCCGCCATCGCCGCCTGGCCCGACCTGCTCGCCACCGGCCTGCGCGTGGGTGCTCCCGCCGTGACCGACGGCGGCACCGCCTGGATCACCGATTTCATGAACAAGGCGGACGCCGCCGGCCTGCGAGTGGACTACGTGCCCGTGCACTACTACCGCAGCTTCTGGAACAAGGACGATGCCGCCGGGGCCGCCACCCAGCTCTACAATTTCCTCAAAAGCATCCACGACGCCACCGGACGGCCGGTCTGGGTCACGGAATTCAACAACGGCGCGAACTGGACCGACAACGCGCACGACCCGAACGTAACCCAGAACCGCAACGCGATCGAGGCCATGGTCCGGATGATGGACGACACGCCCTGGATCGAGCGCTACGCCGTTTACAGCCGCGTGGAGTGGTTCCGCCAGACTCACTATGACGACGGCAGCATCACTCCCATGGGCGCGATGTACCGCGATCACCAGGCCCCCGTCGCCTACCGCCAGGAAGTGCCGAATACCGGCAGCTCCGGAAATGCGGCCTATCTCTTCGACGGGCACCTGCGGGACACGGCAAGCGGGAACAATCCGCTGGTTTACGGCACGCCGAAACTGGTGCCCGGCAAACACGGCAGCGCTCTTTCCCTGGACGGCACGGACGATCACCTGACCCTCCCCGGCCGCCTGGGTGACAGCAACGACTTCTCCTTCGCCGCCTGGGTGAAGTGGGACGGCGGCGCGAACTGGCAGCGGATCTTCGACCTGGGAAACGGCACCGCCAGCAACCTCTTCCTGACGCCGAAGTCCGGCTCGAATACCCTCCGCTTCGCCATCAAGCTCAACAACGGCACCGAACAGCAGCTCAATGCCCCGGCGCTGACACCCGGCGTCTGGACCCATGTGGGCGTAACCATTGCCGGGGATACGGGCAAACTCTTCGTGAACGGCAGCCTTGTGAACACGAACACCGGGATGACTCTCAATCCCGCCCAGATCGGCACCGGGACGAACTACCTGGGCAAGAGCCAGTACCCGGACCCTCTCTTCGGCGGCCTGCTGGATGACGTCCGCTTCTTCAACACCGCCCTGCCGGATGCGCAGGTGGCTGCGCTGGCGGCCTCCGCCGCCCCGCAATTCATGGCCGATCCCACCGCGGGAAGCGCCACGACCGATCTCCCTTTCTCGGCGGAACTCTCCACGCAACTCGCCGCGGGGAGCGCCGCTTTCGAGAAAATCGGAGGCCCCGCCTGGCTCTCGGTTTCAGCCGACGGCGGGCTCTCCGGCATGCCCCGCTTGGCCGATATCGGGGCAAACGAACTGCTCGTCCGCGCCGTCTCTCCCGGCGGGGCGGCGGCCACCGCGCTCATCTCCATTCCGGTGAACGGTCCCGAGCCGGTCTCACGCCATGCCTTCGACGGCAGCCCGCTCGCTACCGCTGGCAGCGCCCACGCGGTACCCGCCGGAGGGCCTGGATATGCGGCAGGCCATGCGGGTCAGGCGCTGGACCTCGACGGCACGGACGACCACGCCGTATTGCCCGCGGGAATCGCCTCCGCGGATGAAATCACCATCGCGACCTGGATGCTCTGGGACGGCGGCGCGAATTGGCAGCGGATCCTCGATTTCGGCAACGGGACCGGCAGCTACTTCTTCCTTACGCCGAAATCCGGCTCGAATACCCTGCGCTTCGCCATCAAGGACGGAGGTACCGAGCAGATCCTCGAAACGGGAGCCCTCACCCCCTGCATTTGGCGTCATGTCGCGGTGACTCTCGGCGGCGTAACCGGATAACTCTTCCTCGAAGGCAGCCTTTCGGCCTCCAATGTCTGTATTTCGATCAATCTCTCCTTCATCCGGCCTTTGCTCAATTACCTCGGCCGCAGCCAGTTCGCCGCGGATCCCTTCTTCAACGGCAGGCTGGACGAATTCCATGTCTTCCACCGGGCTCTGGATGCCGCGGAAATCGGAACCCTGCGGACCGGCACCGCACCGGTCCTTGCCGGGAACCCGCCCGTGCTCCCGCAGGCCGTGGCGGGCAGCCCGTATGTCGCCACCGTCGCGGGTTCCACCGGCGTGCCATCCGGGACGGTCGTTTACTCGAAGGCTTCCGGTCCTGCCTGGCTCGCGGTGGAGCCGGACGGCCGGGTCTCCGGCACGCCGGGCATCGGGGATAGCGGCGATCCGCCCTTCCGCATCCGCGCCAGCACCTCGCAGGTGCTTGCCACCGATTTCGAAGTGCAGATCCCCGTCCAGGCTCCCGCGGAGCTGCGCAGCCATCACGAATTGGACGGCTCAACCGCGGATTCCGCCGCTTCCTTCACCGCCACGGCCCAGGGCGGGCTTGGCTACGTCGCCGCCCCCTTCGACCGCGCGGCGGATCTGGATGGCACGGACGACTACCTCCAGCTTCCCGCCGGGGTGGCCTCGGGCCTCGGGGACTGCACCTTCGCCGTCCGCTTCCGCTGGGATGGAGGGGCCGCCTGGCAGCGGGTCTTCGATTTCGGGAACAACACCACTCAGTATTTTTTCCTCACCCCTTCGTCGCCGTCCGGCACCTTGCGCTTCGCCATCACGCTCGGCGGGAATGCCAGCCAGCAATACATCGAAACCGCGCCCGCCGCGCCGGGCGAATGGACCCATGTCGCCGTCGTCCTGTCCGGAAATACCGGGACGCTCTACGTGAACGGCTCCGCCGCCGCCTCCGGCAGCATCACGCTCGATCCCTCGCAGATTGCCCCGGCTCTCAACTACCTCGGGAAAAGCCAGTGGCCCGATCCCCACTTCAACGGGGCCATCGACGACTTCCGGATCTACACCCGCGCCCTGGCTGCCGCGGAGGTGCGCTCCCTGGCCCTGCCGCCGCCCGCAGTACCGGTGCCTCTGGCGGGCTTCGCCGCCTGGGCGGCGAGCCACGGTTTTCCGAGTTCCCGCCCTCCCGGCGCAGCGGATCGGATA
>CBFGVD010000365.1:0-4186 GCA_965651965.1 uncultured Verrucomicrobiaceae bacterium
ATACCCGGAACATCGAGCACCTTGAAAGCCATCCCGCCTTCGAGTTCGTCGAGCATGATGTTTCCGAGCCCTTCGATGTCGCCGGGCCGGTGGATTTCGTGTTCCACATGGCCTCCCCTGCGAGCCCGATCGACTACGTGCAGATCCCCGTGGAAACGCTGAAAGCGGGTTCCTACGCCACGCACAATGCGCTCGATCTGGCGCTGGAGAAGAAGGCGACCTATCTGGTGGCCTCCACCTCCGAGGTCTATGGCGATCCCGAGATCCATCCGCAGCGCGAGGAATACTGGGGGAACGTGAATTCCATCGGCGTGCGCTCCTGTTACGACGAGGCGAAGCGCTACGCCGAGGCGGCGACGATGGCCTACCACCGCGCCCACGGACTCGATACGAAGATCGTCCGGATTTTCAATACCTACGGGCCGCGCATGCGCCTGGATGACGGGCGGGTGGTGCCGGCCTTCATCGGCCAGGCCCTGCGCGGCGAACCGCTGACGATTTTCGGCGACGGGACGCAGACGCGCTCCTTCTGCTACGTGTCCGATCTGGTGGAGGGCATCTGGCGGCTTGCCCGCAGCGGCTACAATCTGCCTGTGAATTGCGGAAACCCGCATGAAATGAGCATGCGGCAGTTTGCGGAGGCGATTTCGCAGGTCTTCGGCATCGAGCTGAAAGTCGATCCGAAGCCGCTCCCGCCGGATGATCCGAAGGTCCGCCGACCGGACATTTCCCGCGCGAGGGAGATCCTCGGCTGGGAGCCGGTGGTTCCCTTCGACCAAGGCATCCGCGAAACCATCGAGTATTTCCGCACGCAGGTGCAGCCCGTCTGATGTCGCCGGATGCGAGCGTCGATTTCCTGATCGTCGGGGCCGGTTTTTCCGGGTTGATCGCGGCGGAGCGGCTGTCGAACGCGGGGTTCCGTTGCGTTATCGTTGATCGCCGTTCTCATTTTGCCGGAAACGCCTACGACAGGACGGACGCCGCGGGCGTGCTGGTGCACGAGTACGGGCCGCACTATTTCCGCACGAATTCCAAGCGGATCGTCGATTATCTCTCCGCTTTCACCGCCTGGAAGGACGCGGACTACCGGATCAAAAGCTACACGGACGGGCGCTACTGGAGTTTCCCGGTCAATCTCAATACCTTCGAGGAACTTATCGGCCGTGGAGCCACCACGGAGGAATTCGAGGCCTGGCTGGCCGGCCACAGGGAAAGCATCCCGGAGCCGGAAAATTCCGAAGAGCTGATCGTGTCGCAGGTCGGCTGGGAGCTCTACCGGAAGTTCTACGAAGGCTACACCCGGAAGCAGTGGAACCGCCACCCTCGCAAACTGGACAAGAGCGTCTGCGGGCGCATCCCGATCCGCACGAACCGGGATAACCGCTATCTTTCCGAGGAATACCAGGCCCTGCCGGCGGAGGGCTATACGGCCATGTTCGGCCGCATGCTGGATGCCTCCCCGGGCGTCGAGCTCCATTTGAACGTTGATTTCGAGGAAGCGCGGCGGCGGTGGCGGCACCGGCACCTGATTTTCACCGGTCCCGTGGATGAATACTTCGGCCATCGTTTCGGACCGCTGCCCTACCGTTCGCTCCGTTTCGAGCACCAGAGCTTCACGGCGGCGGAATTGAAGGCGCGCGAGGGCATTTCCGGGAAACCGGGTCATTGGCAGCCGGTCGTGCAGGTGAACTATCCGGATGCGGAGACCCCTTTCACCCGGATCGTCGAAATCAAGCACGTGACCGGACAAGCTATCGATGCCACGACCATCGTGCGGGAATTTCCGATGAGCTGGACGCCGGGGGCGGAACCCTTTTATCCGGTGCCCGCGCCGGATGCGAAGGCGGTTTACGCGAAGTATGCGGCACTTGCCGCCGCGGAGGAAAAGGTCAGCTTCATCGGCCGTCTCGCGACCTACCGCTATTATAATATGGACCAAGTGACGGGGATGGCGCTGGCGGAAGCCGAACGCCTGATCGCTACCGGCCTAGGCAAAGCAGGCAGTTTTTATGATCGATCGCTTGAAGTCGAAAAATGGTGCCGTCGGCGTGGTCGGACTGGGCTACGTGGGGCTGCCCCTGCTGCTCGCTTATGCGAAGGCGGGGTTCCGGGCGGTGGGCATCGATATCGATGCCGCCAAGCCCGAGGCCCTTTTGGCGGGCCGTAGCTACATCAAGCACATCCCCGGGAAGGAAGTGGCGGAGGCGCTGGCATCCGGCAGGCTGGAAGCCACGACGGATTTTTCCGCCATCGCCACGCTGGATGCGGTCATTCTCTGCGTCCCCACGCCGCTCGACGAGCACTTCGAGCCGGATCTGAGCTACGTGGTGGATACCGTGGAGGCCGTGGTACCGCACCTGAAAGCCGGGCAGGTTCTCAGCTTGGAAAGCACCACCTATCCGGGCACCACGGACGAGGAAGTGGTGACGCGCGTTGAGAAGGCGGGCTTCACCATCGGGAAGGACATCCATGTCGTCTATTCTCCGGAACGCGAAGACCCGGGGAACCCGAAGTTTTCCGCCACGAACATCCCGAAGGTTGTTGGCGGCGTCACGCCGGCCTGCCTGGAAGCCGGGGTGGCGCTCTACGAGGCTGCCTTCGAGCAGGTGGTGCCGGTGAGTTCCTGCAAGGTGGCGGAGCTGACCAAGCTGCTGGAGAATATCTACCGGGCGGTGAACATCGGCCTGGTGAACGAACTGAAGGTCGCCGCCGACCGCATGGGAATCGACATCTGGGAAGTCATCCGCGCCGCCTCCACCAAGCCTTTCGGCTTCACCGCGTTCTACCCCGGCCCCGGCTTGGGCGGACACTGCATTCCCATCGATCCATTCTACCTGACTTGGAAGGCGCGGGAATACGGCGTGCACACCCGCTTCATCGAGCTGGCCGGGGAGATCAACCGCGGCATGCCGGACTATGTGATCCACCGCGCGATGGAGGCGCTGAACAGCCGCGGCAAGCCGGTGAAGGGTTCCAAGGTCCTGCTGATGGGGCTGGCGTACAAGGCGAACGTGGACGACATGCGCGAGTCCCCGACCTTCACGCTGCTGGACGGATTCGAGCGCCTGGGTGCCGAGGTTTCCTACTATGATCCGCACGTGCCGGTGGTCGGTCCCACGCGCGAGCACATGAACCGGGCCGGAGCCCGCTCCGTGGAGTGGAACGAGGAGACGATCCGGGCGCAGGATTGCGTGGTCATTTCCACGCATCACGCGGCCTTCGATCTCGTGCAGCTCGCGGCTTGGTCCGATCTCATCATCGACACCCGCAACGCGATGGCCGCCGTGGAAACCCCGGCGGGTCTCGTGGTGAAGGCCTAGCATTCGTCCCCTCATCCCGCTTCACTCGCCGCCATGTCCGTCCCGCTGCTCGACGTCAACGCTCAGAACCTTCCGCTCGAGGAGGAGCTGAAGGCTGTCTTTGAAAAGGTCCTCCGCTCCGGCCGCTTCATCCTCGGGGAGGAGGTGGAAGCCTTCGAGAAAGAATGCGCCGCCGCGCTCGGAGCGAAACATGCGGTCTCGATCTCATCCGGCACCGATGCGCTGATCATCGCGCTGATGGCACTGGGGATCGGGCCGGGTGACGAGGTGATCTGCCCTTCCTTCACGTTTTTCGCGACCGCAGGCAGTATCGCGCGGACGGGAGCAACCCCGGTATTTTGCGATGTGTGCCCCGTTTGTTTCGGCATCGACGTGAAGTCGGCCGAATCGAAGGTCACTTCCCGCACGAAGGCGATCGTGCCGGTGCATCTTTACGGTCAGTCCGCCGACATGGATTCCGTGCGTGCCTTCGCGAAGGAGCACGGATTGCAAGTGATCGAGGACGTGGCGCAATCCTTCGGAGCCACCTACAAGGGCGGCGGCTGCGGCACGCTGGGGGAGATCGGCTGCTTCAGCTTTTTCCCCTCGAAGAATCTCGGAGGCTTCGGCGACGGCGGCTTGGTCACCACGGAGGATGCCGCGCTGGCGGAGAAGCTCCTGCACTTGCGGAACCACGGCATGCATCCGAAGTATTACCACTCCGTGGTGGGCGGGAATTTCCGGCTGGATGCGCTCCAGTGCGCGTTGCTGCGGGTGAAACTCCGGCATGTGGCGGAGTATGCGGCAGGGCGGGCCCGGAATGCGCGGTTCTACCTGGATGCGCTGTCCAAGCTCCCTGGCTTCATCCGGGCGCGGGAGGAGGATTG
>CBFGVD010000366.1:0-4177 GCA_965651965.1 uncultured Verrucomicrobiaceae bacterium
GGTGGGCCAGCGGGGACTCCTCGGCGATTTCCTTGAGGAAGGCCTCCACCTCCTCGCGCTCCCCGGACACCTCGAGCTCGACGGTCCCGTCCGGCAGGTTTTTCACCGTGCCGCAGACCTCGAAGCCCTTGGCGATGTCCTTGGTCGTGTAGCGGAAACCCACGCCTTGGACGCGGCCTTCGAAGATGACGCGGCGGGCAATCACGGCGCAGAGGATGCGTTGTAGGTGGCGACTCCATCAAGGAACATTTGAACCGCCACCAGGATCAGCAGGAGGCCCATCAGGCGCTCCAGGGCGCGCGTGCCTTTCGTTCCCAGCAACCGCAGCAGCGCGGGCGCCAGCAGCAGGATCACGGCGGAAGCCAGCCAGGCCGCCGTCACCGCCAGCGTGATGGCCCCGGTCTCCCCCGGATACTTCGAGGCGGTGAGCAGGATCAGCGCGATGCTGGAAGGCCCCGCCATCAGCGGTACCGCCAGAGGGACGATGAAGGGCTCGTCTTCCCCCGTCTCGCCCAGGACCGAGCGGGTGGGGAAAACCATCCCGAGCGCGATCAGGAACAGGAGAATCCCCCCGGAAATGCTCAGCGTGGCCGGCCGCAGGCCCAGGAAACCGAGCAGGTGTTTCCCCATGAAAAGGAAGCCTAGCAGGATGATCAGCGCGAAAAGAAGCTCCCGCAGCAGGACCCGCCGCCGCCGGTCCTCGGGGATCTTCGAGAGAACGGAATGGAAAATCGCCGCGTTCCCGAAAGGATCGAGCACGAGGAAAAGGGTGACGGCGAGGGCTAGGAGGTTCATGAGGAAGGGCTGCCGGTCGCGGAGAGCACCACCGCGCCAAGGTTAAAAGGCAACCCCCAAGTGCAGGAATCCGGGCGGGAAACGATTCATCGTGCTGCCTTTCCCTTCATCGGTCCGTCGCCGGATCGGGGTCGCCCCGCTGCGGCACGGAGGGCTGGCCCGCGGCAGCATCCCGCAGCCTCAGCAGCGTGTTCCGCTCAATCACGATTTTCATCTTCCCGTCCTTCACCCGGTGGATCGAGCGGATGTAGCCCGTGTCCGTGACGTCCAGTTCGTGCCAGCGCGGACGCAGGAAACGCAGGTTGCCATCCTCCACCATCACCTTCTTGGTCTTTTTGCCGGATCGCAGGGTGACCTCGAAGGGGGCGGGGATTCTTCCCGCGTCGTTCCGGAATTCCACCTCCGTCCGCAAGGGCCCGATCCAGACCAGTAGGGCGGCCAGGAGGAGAAAGAGCCAGAGGGAGCGCGCCGGGCCGCGCTTGCGGTTCGGAAGCTGCGGAGCCTGCGGCTGCGGGGCGGTGTCGTCTGCCATGCACTAGCGGCCTAGGGCCGCGGCGTGATCTTGCGATGAAGCATTGATGAAACGTAGCAGATCCGGCTTCACCCTGACGACAGCGATGAAGCGCCCCTCCGGAGTCGCGAGCACCTGCCCCGGGGCGGGATCTTCTTCCGTCCCGGCCAGTGCGGAAGCCAGCGAAAGCGATGCTCCCTGGAGTTCGTCCGCCGCCTTCTCCTGCTCCATCCGGATATCCCAGACGAGGTGAACCTCCATGTCCGAGGTGGCGTGCAGGCGGTAACGGTCGCCCCGCCACCCGCCTGCCAGCTTGGCAAAATCCCCGCCCAGGGGCTCGAGCCACAGATTCAGGCCGAGCATGCCCGCGGATTCCTCCAGCAGCACGTTGCCGGGCGTCGCGGGCAGCTCCGGCGGCTGCGCTTCCAGTCCCTCGTGGGCGGGGAAGAAATCCGCGGTCAGCCGAGGCGGCTTGTAGAGGGCGTGGAGGATTTCCTCCTGATCCATCAGCCTTTCCGCGCGCGGTAGCCCGAATACCGCCGGAAAGGTGGCGAGTCCGCGGACGAAAGCCGGCAGATTCGCGATCAACTCCCGCGCGTCCGTGTTTTCCTGCACCCCCGTGAAGCCGCTGGCCAGCGCCTGCCGCGCGAGGAAGCGGTTCTCCACCGCCAGGGCCGTGCCGTGCTGGAGAGCCTCCCGGGCGTTTGCCGCCTCATCCCCGGGCCAGCCCGGAGCCGGCGGGTGATTCTGGAAAATGAGAATGCGCGCCAGCACCCGGATCAGGGCGGCCTGGTCCGGCACGGACTGCGGGTCGTAGCGGTCCGTCACCCAGCCTTCGCCGCTTCCGTCGTCGAACCAGGAGCGCGCGCCCACCGCCTTGGTCGCCGCCAGTTGGGCGGCAAAGCGGTCCTCCGGCGTCAGCAGCCCCATCAGGCTCCATGCCTGTTGCCGGGAATCCAGGCCGTGCGGCCCGTAACGGGCCTCGATGGATGCGATGACCCGATCCCGCAGTTCCTCCCCGGCGATGCGGTGCACCCGGGGCGTGCTTTTGAAATTCAGGCCCAGCGCCCGCTCCACGAAGTCCGTCGTTTCGGGGGCAACCTGCACTTCCCCGCCGCCTTGGGCCAGCGAGCGCAGGCTCTCGTTCTCCCGCCGCAGGATCGCGATCTCGTTCTCCAGGGCGATGATCTTGCCCTCCTGCTCCTCATCCCCGGTCCGGGGAGCGGAGGAGCGCCAATGCCAGCCCTGGATCAAGCCCGCCGCACCTAGGGCGCCGCCGAGCAGCCAGGGAAGGATTTTCTCCGGGCGCATGCGCTTAATTCCCGCCGTCGCCGACCCGCTTCGCCTTCGGATTGACCCCGCCGCCGGTCTTGGGCATGGGAGCGCCCTCGAAGGGGTCGTAGGTGAGGCCCGAAGGGCCGAAGACATCCTTGGCATATTTCCCCGGAATCAGGGTGAAGGCCTTGGGTTTCAGCCGGTTGCCCTGCGCGTCGTAGGTATAGATATACTTCATCACCGGCATTTCCTTGCCGGTGCGGGGATCCTTCCGGACTACCCGGGCATCGTACATTTCCTCTTCCACCAGCTTGCCGAAGGTCGGGCTGTTGCGGTTCCCGTTATAGGCGTAGCGGGTTTTGAAAAGACGCGTCCCGCGTCCGTCGTAAATATCGCAGGCCAGGGGATTCCCCTGCGGGCTGAGACGGTAGATCGTGGTGGTGCGGATGACGCCGTTCGCGTCCTTCAGGCATTTGGTGATGGTGGGAGCGCCCGGCGTGCGGGAGAATTCCTCGTAGGAGCCGTCCCGGTTCCGCTTGACGCTGGAATACGGGCTCTTGACCTCCAGGTCGGGCACCTGCGCGTGCGCGGCGGCACCGCCCAGCAGGCAAGCGGCAAGGACGAGGATCTTCGGGTTCATGGCCGGAGATTAGTACTTGGCGGGAGGCAGGGCAAGTGGCCATTTCCCGCCCGCGATGCGGTGGAAAACGACAAGGACCCGCATGGACCTGCGCCGCAGGGGCCGGATCATGGGCATCCTGAACGTGACGCCGGACTCCTTCTCGGACGGGGGGCGCCACGCGGGCACGGCCGCCGCGCTGGCACACGCCCGCCGCATGATCGCGGAGGGCGCGGAGATCATCGATATCGGCGGAGAATCCACCCGGCCGGGCGCTGCGGAAGTTCCCGCGGCGGAGGAAATCGCCCGCACGCGCCCCGTCATCGAGGCCTTGCGGGCGGAATGGGACGGCGGCATCTCCATCGATACCTCCAAGGCCTCCGTGGCCGCCGCGGCGCTGGCCGCCGGGGCGGATATCGTGAACGACGTGAGCGGTCTGACCGCCGATCCGGAAATGAGCGGGGTCTGCGCCGCGGCCGGATGCGGCGTGGTGGTCATGCACATGCAGGGCGATCCGCGGACCATGCAGCTCGCACCGCGCTATGGAGACGTGGTGGCGGAGGTGGCGGCTTTTTTCGAGGAGCGGCAGGCCGCGCTGACGGCGGCGGGAATCAATCCGGAATGCCTCTGCCTGGACCCCGGCATCGGTTTCGGGAAAACGGTGGAGCACAATCTGGCCTTGCTCCGCGCCCTGCCCCGCCTGGGCATCGGCGGGCGGCCCCTGCTGCTGGGGGTTTCCCGGAAGTCCTTCATCGGCAGCATCCTGAAGAGCCGCGAACTCTCCGACAGGGCGTGGCCTACCGTCGCGATCACCGCGTGGGCCCGGGAGGCCGGGGCCATGGTCCACCGCGTCCACGAGGTGAAGCCGAATGCCGAGGCCCTGCGGATGACGGAAGCCATCCTCCACGGCGTGGAATGAGCATCCGGCCCGTTTTCCCCGAATAATCCGGACCGGCCCCGCGTCCGAAGGGGTGAAC
>CBFGVD010000367.1:0-4174 GCA_965651965.1 uncultured Verrucomicrobiaceae bacterium
CAGGGAGACCTTGGCGGCCGAAAGGATGCGGTCGTCCTTCAGGAAATCCACCGCCTGGGGCCAGCGCAACCCGCCGAAGACCCTCAGGCCGTGCTTTAGCGCCGCATCCAGCAGGCCCCGGCCAGGCATGTCGTAGAGCCGGATCGCATTGAAACCCGCCGCCGCGATGCGCTCGAAATCGGCCGTGAAATCCTCCGGCCAGCCGCCGGGGAAGGGCCCGTAGGTCACCGCCCGCACGGCGAGGCGCGTCCTTCCGGCCCGGAAGAATTTGCCATCGATGCTCAGCGGCTCCATTGCGGTCCGCAGCCTAGGCGGCAGGGCGGAACTTCCAAGCTCCAAGCCCCTTCCCGCCCGAAAAGCTTTCGTTGGCTTCGCGGCGCGATCGGTTAGAAAGGACCCATGCGCGACGAACTCCTGAGAAACCCCGTCTTCGCCATGGCCGCGAGGCAATTCGACCTCGTCGCGGACTTCCTCGGCCTCAGCGATGAACTCCGCGAGCGAACCAAATGGCCGAAGCGTTTGATCACCGTGACGGTGCCCATCCGCCACGACGACGGCTCCACGAAGGTCTATTTCGGCCACCGGGTGCAGCATCACCTTACCCGCGGCCCGGTGAAAGGCGGCCTGCGCTACCACCAGAATGTCGATCTCGGCGAGGTGGCCGCCCTCGCCATGTGGATGAATTGGAAATGCGCCCTCATGGACCTGCCCTTCGGCGGCGGGAAGGGCGGCATCACCTGCGATCCCCACGCCATGAGCACCGGGGAGCTGGAGCGCCTCACCCGCCGCTACACCATCGAGATGATCCCCTTCATCGGGGAGGATATCGACATCATGGCCCCGGACATGGGGACCAACGAGCAAACCATGGCGTGGATGACGGACACTTATTCCACCCATGCCGGGCGGCTCATTCCGGGGATCGTCACGGGCAAGCCCCTCACCCTCCAGGGTTCCGCCGGCCGTACCCAGGCCACCGGCCACGGTGTCGCCTTCCTGGCCTGCCGGGCGCTGAACAAGCTGGGCATCAAGCTCACCGGGGCGACCGCCATCGTGCAGGGGTTCGGGAATGTCGGTTCCCATGCCGCCTATGGCCTCTCGAACTCCGGGGTGAAAGTCACCGGCATCTCCGATGTCACCGGCGCGATCTGGAATGCCGCCGGGATCGATACCCGCAAGCTCCGCGACCACGTGGCCCTGCGGGGCGGCGTGGCCGGTTTCAGCGAGGCGGATCCCATCGATCCCGGCGAGCTGCTGTGCCAGCCCTGCGATATCCTCGTCCCTGCCGCCACGGACATGGCCATCTCCGGTTCGAATGCGCCGCTCCTTAAATGCAAGGTCCTCGCCGAAGGAGCGAACGGCCCCACCACCCCGGAGGCGGATGAGATCATCGATGCCCGCGGGGATATTTTCGTGGTTCCGGATATCCTCTGCAACGCGGGCGGCGTGACCGTTTCCTACTTCGAGTGGGTGCAGAATCTCCAGCGCTTCCAGTGGACCGAGCGCGAGGTGCTGACGAAACTGGAGACCATGCTGGAGAATGCCTTGGCCCGCGTGCTCGCCTTCGCGGAGCGGCACAAGCTGTCCCACCGCATGGCCGCCCAGGCCCTGGCCGTGAAGATCGTGGCGGACGTGAAGGCGCAGCGCGGCCTTTTCCCCTGATCTTGCACCGCGGCCCGGAACGGCTAGTCTTCTGCCATGAGTCTCGCGATCCGATTGCCCGCGCGGGAAGACCAGACGGAATTCAACCTCCGCATCTGGGAGCAACTCCTTGCCGATCCGGACCTTGCCAAGATGGAGGGCCGGATCGAGACGGACCGGCACGGACACATCATCATGATTCCCCCTCCCGGACCCCCGCACGGTAGCCGCCAATTCAATATCGGCCATGAACTCATGAACCGGCTTGGCGGCCATGTTATCACGGAATGCCCCGTTTCCACCTCGGATGGCGTGAAGGCCGCGGATGTCGGCTGGTTTTCGGATCTCCGCTTCGTGCGCGCCTATGACAGGCGCTGCTTCCTGGAAGCTCCCGAAATCTGCGTGGAGGTCCTCTCACCCTCCAATACCAAGGAGGAAATGGACGAGAAAATGGCTCTCGATTTCGATGCCGGTGCCGCGGAAGTCTGGTTTTGCGAGGAAGACGGGACGATGCGCTTCCACGCCCCGGAAGGAGCCCGGGAGCAATCCCTGCTGTGTCCCGGCTTTCCCTTGTCGATCGCCATCTGAATGCAAGCGCTCCGTTTTCATGAATTCGGCAAGCCTCTGGAGGTCCTGCGCGCCGAGCCGCTCGAACTGCCCCCGCTTGCCCCGGGCGAGGTCCGCCTGCGCATGCTCGCGGCGCCGCTCAATCCCGCGGACCTCAATCTCATCGAGGGCACCTACGGCGTGAAGCCGCCCCTTCCCGCCGTGCCGGGCATCGAGGGCTGCGGGGAGGTGGAAGAAAGCCGCTCCCCGGACTTCTCCCCGGGGGACCGCGCCATCATCCTGCGCCGGGCCGGAAGCTGGGCCACGCACCTGCAGGTTCCGGCGGAGCACCTTTTCAAGCTTCCGCCCGGCCTCGATCCGCACCAGGCCGCCATGCTGAAGGTGAATCCCGCCACCGCCTGGCGCCTCCTCACCGGTTTCGGCCGTCCGCAGCCCGGCTCCTGGATCGTCCAGAATGCTGCGAATTCAGCCGTCGGCCGCTGCGTGATCTCCCTGGCGAAGTCGCTCGGCATTCGTACGATGAATCTCGTACGCCGGGAGGAATTGCGGTCGGATCTGCTCGCGCTCGGAGCCGACGAAGTGCTCATCGACGGTGATTCGGCGGTCGAATCCCTGAAGTCCTCCGGCCGCGGGCGCCCGGTGCTTGCCTTCAATTGCGTCGGCGGGGAGAGCGCCCTCCGCCTGATGAACCTCCTGGCTCCGGGCGGAACCCATGTCACCTACGGAGCGATGGCCCGCCGTCCGCTCACCGTCCCGAACGGCCTGCTCATTTTCAAGGATCTCCAGCTCCGCGGCCTTTGGATCACCAAATGGATCGAGGGTGCGCCGCTTGAGGAAATCCGGGAGGTTTACGGGCACCTCGCCGCGGCCCTCGCTTCCGGCAGCCTGCACATGCCCGTGGACACGGTATTCCCCTTGCAGGACTTCGCCGCCGCCATCGCCCGCCTCGCGGAGCCCGGCCGCAATGGAAAAGTCCTGCTGGCGATGTAAGGCTGCGGGCGGCTCAGCGGTTCCGCTCCGCCACCGCGATCAACGTCTGCTCCAGCGCTTCCGGCCAGCCCAGGCTTTTCAGGCTGTCTTCCGATCCCCATTCGGCGGAGAGTCCGGATAACTCGGCGAAGGCCTGGTCCGCCCGTTCCGGGCGCAGGGTTTGCTCCGCCGCGCACACCAGCATCGCCAGCGCCACTTCCCGCTGATCTTTTCCGAATGGGATTGCGAAACCGTGCTCCAGCAGCACGCCCGCTTCCTCGGGATGGCTCGTGCTCAGCAGCAGCCAGGCGGCGTCGTAGGCATAGGCCGGGTCAGCGGGATAGCGTTCCTTCCCCCGCATCAGCAGCGCGATCGCCGCGGCATCCTGCATGTCCTCGATCACGCAGCGCGCCGCTTCCAGATAGTCGCCGGAGCCGATCCCCGCGTCTCCGGAATCGATCAGTTCGATCCACCGCGCGTAGGCCGCCGTGAATTCCCCGGCCGCCATGAAGACCCGCGCTTCGATCCGCAGGCACTCCGCGTGGGAGGCGCCCGCCAGCCTCGCACGCTCCACCAGTTTCTCCACCAGCTCCCGGGAGTCCTTGTCATGGGCCAGCTCCGCGGCCGTCCTTGCCATGGCGTCCCGTACGCGCCGGGCACCATAGGTAGCCAGCGCCTCCGGTGCCAGGAGCAAAGCCGCAATGCTTTGAAGGTCGCCGATCTCCGCATTTGGTCCGGGCTCGATCGCGGTCAGGTCATCCCGCATCTCGGAGAAGAGAACCGCACCGGCAGGCAGCGCCGATTCCCAGCCGCTCCAGTCGCTCCGGGAAATTTCTTCCGCCAGGTCCGGGAATTCCTCCGGCCAGAGGCCGAAGGCGCGCGCCTTTTCCCCCTCTGCCCACAGCGCGGCCCCAGTGGCATACTTCCGCAGGGAGTCGGGCAGGCCCTTCGCCCGTTTCAGGCAGGCTGCGATGCAGGCCGGGTTTTCACTCGCAAG
>CBFGVD010000368.1:0-4170 GCA_965651965.1 uncultured Verrucomicrobiaceae bacterium
GGACAATATCCAGCTTTCCCCGGCCGTGCCGGAACCTTCCGCCGCCGCCCTGCTTGCCGGAGCGGGAGTGCTGGGGCTGGGCCTCCGCCGCCGCAACCGCCTGGGATAAGGGTCAAGGGCACCGCACACCGGGCCCGGGGGAGACGAAGGTCTTCCCCGGGCCCGTGCCGTTTCGGAGAGGCCAGGCGGCGGTATAAAAGGACAGGTATTTGAATGGGTATTTGAATGAATGGGGCTATCCATCCCGCCTGTCTCCTTCCAATAACACCAGCCCCGCCCCCCATACTCCCAAGCAGCAAATAAGAACGACAGCGTCCGGAATCGACACCACGATCCCCTCGGGCCCGTTCATCCTCTTCAAGTCCGCTTCGATTTCATCCACCGGCCTGTCGATCGGCTTGCACCATGAACCCTCGGGATTGGGCCGGCCCGCGGAAAAGAGGGTCGTTCCGTGCTGCCGCACGATTCCCATTCCGGTCCGTCCGATGTTCTTCCATGCTCCCCGCTGCCATCGCATCGAGTCCCACCAGGCCCACACCAGGAAAAGGGGCACCAATAAACCGAGCCAGAGCCAAACATTGCGCTGCCGCCGCCGCTTCATTTTAGCTTTCTACCCCGGGCTCCGGTCTTCGTCACGCTGTCTGTCCGCAAGCCTCCCCGCATTGGCATTTGCGGCCCGCGGCGGGCTGCGCTTGGATGGGGGGATATGAGCATGCCGCAGCGCCCCGTGATCTACCGGCTCTTCCCGCGGTTCTCATTTCACTCTAAAAAATCATCATCGTGGGCATGAAAAGCATCCTTACCGTGATCGCCGCAGTTCTCGTTATCCATGGCAAGGGAGCGGCAAACGATACCGGCGGAATGGAAAAGATCATTCCCAAGATCGAGTTCACCGGGGCCGATCCCCGAGCGGCATTCGAGACCTTGATCCAGTGCGCGGAAGACGCCGGCGCGATGAGTGCGGGTTTCAAAGGAATCGCCATCGATGAAGGGGTGGATTTCAAGGATAGGAAAGTCACCTTTCAGCTCAGGGAGATCCCTTTGCACGAGGCCATTGCCATCGTGACCCGTCAGTTCGGACAGACATGGCGTCTCGAAAATGATGCAGCCATCGTGGGCCCTCACAAAACGGAAACCTTATCGTTCCCTTTGAATGAAAGGAATCGGGCGGCACTAAATCTGCCCCTCGAAGGCCCGCTGATGCGGGACGAAATCGCAGGATCGCTGCAAAACAAGCAAATGGCAATCGATGCATCGGATATCAAGATCGTCAGCAACTCCGTGATCGCGACCGCCGAAAGAAACGAAATCCTCTTCCTCCGGTCTTTTCTTAACGTTGTTTCCAGAGGATTGAAAATCGAATGAGTTCTGGAAACGCGTGGTCTCCCCCTGCCGGGCCCCATTCCACGGCGCAGCACCACCGTGTCGCTTTGAACTTGAACCGTTCATATACCGCTTCTCCTTGTAGCTCTACATACCGCACCCGACGATTAAGGCTCCGTCCATCAGCCTTCGTATGTCGTCCCTGCCTGACATCGCCTCATGGTCCAGCTCATATTCTTCCAGTGTAGCAACACATTCGATCCCTCCTTCTAACGACCACTTGGAGGATTGCGTCATGAAGAAGCGGGTAAATCGTCGCCTTGCATCGCCTTCGGAGCTGGCCTTGACATAAGCGGAGCCCACCCAATCGCCCTCATCGCGCTTGGCAGAGCGATTGAACATGACCACGAGACAGTGGCCGGATTTCAGTTCCCCGGCTTCCACGACACATCGGAAAATACCATTCATCATCATTCTAAGGATCTCCGCTCGCGATGGGGAATCCACCCTCGGGCCGCACCGCGAACGTACCGGTCATGCCGTTTTCCTCCAGCATCGCGCTGCGGATTACTTTTAGTCCAGAATCCCGCCCGCGATCAACCCGGCCTTGACCCTTTCCTGCATCTCCCCCTCCCCGCATTGGCATTTGCGGCCCGCGGCGGGCTGCGCTTGGATGGGGGGATATGAGCATGCCGCAGCGCCCCGTGATCTACCAGCTCTTGCCGCGGCTTTTCGGCAATACGAATGAAACCCGCAAGCCGGGCGGGACGCTGGCGGAGAACGGCTGCGGGAAATTCGCGGACATCGGGGAGGCGGCGCTGGAGGCGCTGCGGGGAACGGGCTTCACCCACCTGTGGCTCACCGGCGCGCTGGAGCAGGCCAGCGGCACGGCCTGGCCGGGCCGCCCGGCGGATCCGCCGGATATCCTGAAGGGCCTGGCCGGCAGCCCCTATGCCATCCGGGATTACTTCGATGTCTGCCCGGACTACGCGCTGGACCCGGCGCGGCGGCTGGAGGAATTCAAGGAGCTGCTGGCCCGCTGCCGCGCGCGGGGGCTGAAGGTGATCCTGGATTTCGTGCCGAACCACGTGGCCCGCTCCTATGCCTCGGACGTGCGGCCGGAGCTGTCCTTCGGCGCGGGGGACGATCCGGGCGCCTTCTTCCACCCGGACAACCATTTCTACTACCTGCGCCGTAGCGATCCCGGCGGCGGGCCGCCGCTGAAGCTGCCCACCGCCGGGCTGCCGGGCTGCACCGGCTCCTACCCGCCGGAGAAAGCGGCCGGCCGCGCGAGCGGGAACAACGTCGTCTCCTGGGCGCCCGCGATCCACGATTGGTACGAGACGGTGAAGCTGAACTACGGGCACGATTTCACCCGCGGGCGGGATACCTCCCACCTGCCCGGCCCGGAGGCGCCGGCGGAGGCGGTGCCGAAGACCTGGCGCACCATGGACGCGATCCTGGAGTGGTGGCAGCAGGCCGGGGCGGACGGCTTCCGCGTGGACATGGCGCACATGATCCCGATGGAATTCTGGCGCTGGGCGATCCGCCGCGCGCGGCAGCGGGATGCGGGCGTCTTCTTCGCCGCGGAGGCCTACGACAACGACCCGGCGAAGCTGACGGAAGGCAACGTGCTGGACGCGCTGCTGGAGGCGGGCTTCGACGCGGTGTACGACGACCCGGCCTACGACGCGCTGGAGGACCTGTACGCCGCGGGCAAGTGGGCGAACGACCTGGACGCGCTCACCTTCACCGGGCCGCGCTTCCACCGCTCCCTGCGCTACGCGGAGAATCACGACGAGGTGCGGCTGGCGAGCCCGAAGGAATGGGGCGGCCTGGGGATGGGCGTGGGGCGGCCGGTCTCCGCGGTTCTCTTCGGCATGGGGCGCGGGCCGCTGATGATCTACTCCGGCCAGGAGGTGGGCGAACCGGCCGCCGGGGCGGAGGGCTTCGGCGGGGACGACGCGCGGACGAGCATCTTCGACTTTTGGTCGTTTGAGGATCTGGTGAAGTGGGTGAACGGCGGGAAGTACGACGGCGGCGGCCTGAGCCCGGAGCAGCGGGAGCTGCGGGACTGGTACGCGCGGCTGATCCGGGTGACGCGGGAGCCCGCCTTCACCCGCGGGGAATTCTACGGGCTGAACCACGCGAACAAGGAGAACCCCGCCTACGGCCGGCTGCCGGGGGAGACCTGCAGCGGGCACTGGCTGTACGCCTACCTGCGGCGGGATGCGGAGACGCGGCAGGCCTTCCTGGTGGTGGCGAATTTCCACGGCACGGCGCGCATGGATGGCGTGCGGCTGCGGGTGCCGGAGCATGCGCTGGAGTGGCTGGGCATCCGCCCGGAGGCGCGGGTGAGCTTCCGGGAGCATCTGGCAGAGCCCTGGTCCGCGGAGGCCGCGGCCGCCGCCCTGCCCGGGGAGGGCCTGGCCCTCCCGCCCCTGCCGCCGCTCTCCGCGCGCATGCTCGCCCTGGCGGCGGGGTGATGGTAGGGGCAAGCGTCCCCGCGATGCAAAAGGTAGGGACACGCGTCCCGCGTGTCCGCGAGGCAAGGGTGAGGTGGATTCCGAGGGACCGTCCGCGGTCGGCCGGGACGTCCGACCCTACCGGCCGAAGGTAGGGACACGCGTCCCGCGTGTCCGCGAGGCAAGGGTGAGGCGGGTTCCAAGGGACCGTCCGCGGTCGGCCGGGACGTCCGACCCTACCGGCCGATGGTAGGGACACGCGTCCCGCCATGCATAAGGTAGGGACACGCGTCCCGCGTGTCCGCGATGCAAGGGTGAGGCGGGTTACCGAGGGACCGTCCGCGGTCGGCCGGGACGTCCGACCCTACCGGCCGAAGGTAGG
>CBFGVD010000369.1:0-4154 GCA_965651965.1 uncultured Verrucomicrobiaceae bacterium
TCCTCGCGGTTGTAGGCGATGCCGCCGCCCTGGCCGCCGAGGGTGAAGGCGGGGCGGATGATGAGCGGGAAATTCTTGCCGGTGTGCGTGGCGATTTCCTCCGCCACGGTGCGGGCTTCCTCCATGGTGTGGGCGGTGCCCGACTGCGGCACGTCCAGGCCGATCTTGAGCATCGCGTCCTTGAAGCGCTGGCGGTCCTCGCCCTTGTCGATGGCGTCGGCATTCGCGCCGATCATCTTCACGCCGTATTTGTCCAGGGTCCCGGACTTGAAGAGGGACATGGAGGTATTCAGCGCCGTCTGGCCGCCGAGGGTGGGCAACAGGGCGTCCGGCTTCTCGCGGGCGATGATTTTTTCAACGACCTCCGGCGTGATCGGCTCGATGTAGGTGCGGTGGGCGAACTCCGGATCGGTCATGATCGTCGCGGGGTTCGAGTTCACCAGCACCACTTCGTAGCCTTCTTCGCGCAGGGCCTTGCAGGCCTGGACCCCGGAATAATCGAACTCACAGCCTTGGCCGATGACGATGGGACCGGAACCGATGACGAGAATCTTATGGATCGAGGTGTCTTTGGGCATGGCGGGACGGAGGCAGGCGGGAAGGCGTGCGCAGGCTAAATTTCGGGGTGTTTCGCAGGGTCCGCCGGGGTTGTAAAGGGTTGGATTGGCTGGATTTCGTGCCCTTCCGCGGAAATCTCCCGGAAAATCCCCCATCCCGCCGGTCCGTGTCCTAGCGCTTCTCAATTCCCGGCGGCAGCCAGTCCTTCTTCATGGGCGTGATCGGCGCGTCGGGAGCCTGCGCGGGCCGGCCCGTTTCCCCGGCCCCGGAGGCCGCTTCCAGCCCCGCGGCGTGCTTCCGGAACATCTGGCGCAGGGTTTCCTCATCCCTGCCGCCGACGAGCCGCCCGACTTGTTTCCCGTCCCGGTAGAAGCGGAGTTCGGGAATCAGGGTCACGTTTTCCGATTTGGCGAAGGCCTTCGAACGGTCCACGTCGAGCTTGCCGACGACGGCCCGGCCCTCGAATTCCGCCGCGAGCTTGCACACCAGCGGCTCCATCTGCTTGCAGGCCCCGCACCACTCCGCCCCGAAGGCGACCACCGCGAGGCGCCCGGGGCTGCCGGTGAAACTGGCATAGGAGACCCCGTCGATCTCCGCCAGGGCGGCCCCCGCGCCGGAATGCGCGGGACTGCCGGGCCGGGAGCCGCGCATGAGCTCCTTCGCCTTCCGGCAACAGGGTGCCGCCAGCAGAAGGGCGAGGATGCTCAGGCAAAGGTGCGTTCTCATTCCAGGTCCGGCAGGTTCAACGAAAGAGCCGCGCGGTTTTTTTCGCGGGGGGACCGCGCCAAGCGAGGCCAGGCCGCGATCTCCGGGTATTCCGCCCGATCCGGCAACCCGTTTCTGATGCCGCCGGGCGGTCGTCCCGCTGCCAGGAGATTTCAAACGCCCCGCCCTTGCCGCTTTCCCGCAATTCCGATTCGCCCTCCGGCCGACTCCGATTGCCACGGGCGGCAAGCGGTGCTAGGCATGGCGCATGTACCGCGCCCTGCTCCCGCTGCTCTGCGCCGGCGGCCTCCTGACCGCCGCAGAGGAAAAGAAAATCGTGGCCGTCTATGATCTGGAAGGCGCGCTTTCCGAGTCCGGCCGGCCGGAGCCCTCGCTCTTCGGCGGGTTGGGGATGGACGCGGTCCGGCCGCTGACGCTTTTCGACGTGACGCGCAGCCTGACCAAGGCGGCCGCGGACCCGCAGGTGCAAGCAGTGGTGCTGGATGCGGACGATGCCGGGATGAGCCTCTCCCAGATCGAGGAAATCCACCGCCGCCTGAAGGCCGTGCGCGCCGCGGGCAAGGACGTGTGGCTCTATAGCGACGGCCTGAACAACGCGACCGCCCTGCTGGGCTCCGCCTCGAACCACTTCACGCTAATGCCGGAGGGTGATGTCTCCTTCAGCGGCATTTATGCGGAATCGATGTATTTCAAGGGCTTGCTCGACAAGGCCGGGGTGGTCGCGGACGTGATCCACATCGGCGATTTCAAGAGCTTCGGGGAGGAATTCTACCGCACCGGGCCGAGCGAATTCGCCAAAAAGCAGCAGGAAGAGCTGATCGGCGGGATCTTCGAGCAGATCACGACCCGCGTGACGGAGGGGCGGCAGATCGCCCCGGAAAAACTGCGCGGGCTGGTGGACCGCGGGACCTTCACGCCGGAAGAGGCCAAGGAGGCCGGTCTGGTGGACGACCTGAAGCACCGCACCGACTTCAACGCGGCGGTCCGCGCTGCATACGAGGACGCGGACTTCGACCACGAGTACGAGCTTCCGGATCTGGACGGGCCGGAGATCACGGGGATGTTCGACATCTTCAAGCTGATGTTCCAGGACCAGAAGGGGAAGGGCAACCGGAGCGACTACGTGGCCGTGGTGGCGCTGGATTCCGGGATTTCCAATGAAACGATCGCCCCCGTCCGCGCGGAGGTCCTGCGGCTGCTGAAGGACGAGCACGCGAAGGCGCTGGTGCTGCGGGTGGACTCCCCCGGCGGCTCCGCCCTGGCCAGCGAGGTGCTGTGGGAAGCCACGGACGAATGGAAGGCCTCCGGGCGGCCCTTCGTGGTCTCCATGGGCGGGGTGGCGGCCAGCGGCGGCTACTACGTCTCCTGCGGCGCGGACCGGATCTTCGCGGAGGAAGGCACCATCACCGGCTCCATCGGCGTGGTCGGGATGAAACTGGTGCTCGGCGGGGCGATGGAGAAGCTGGGCATCACCACCCATGCCACCCAGCGCGGGGCGCGGGCGGGCGCGATGTCCATGAGCAAACCCTTTACCGAGGAAGAGTCGCAAATGGTGCGGGACTCGATGCTGGCGGTTTACGGCACCTTCAAGAAGCGGATCGAGAGCGGTCGCGGCGGACGCCTGAAAGGCGAGCTGGAAGCCATGGCGGGCGGCCGGGTCTACACCGGCAGCCGCGCGCTGGAGTTGGGCCTGGTGGATGAAATCGGCGGGCTCGGCGAGGCGATCGCCCACGCTGCGGAGGCCGCGGAGGTGGATGTGGATTCCGTGAAACTCGTCCCCGAGCCGAAGAGCCCGCTGGAAGGCCTCTTCGCCAAGCCGGAGCGCCGGGCCGAAGGCGAAATCGTGCGCATGGGCGGCCAGCCCTCCCCTGCCGCGGAAGCCGTGCTCGCGGCCCTGGGCGAAGCCAAGCTCTCCGCCCTGCCTGCCCCGCTGCGGGAGACGGTAGGCGCGGCTCTGGAGCGGATCGAGGCGGCGGGAGATTCCACGATCCAGCTCATGGGACCGGGCCTGCAAATCCGGATGAAGTGAGATTTCATAAGGGACCGGGACTTTCCCCCGGCGGGACAGCGACAAGGATGTCGCTGCTCCCTACACGGCGGCCGGTTCAAACGGCGGCTACCGCGCCTCGCTTCCGCCCATCCCTTCAACGGCTTCTTCCACCAGCTTGCGAAAGTTTCCTTTCACTTCGTAACGCCACCGGAACTTCTCATCCATCGCCTTCCATTCCCGGATTACCTCGGCTTGGCGGCCCTCTTCCATGCCTTTGACGCTGGCTTCGAGCAGCTTGTCCGCAGCGCTGCTGTACCAAGCGTTGTAGTTGAAGGACACGGCCAATCCCGCAACGAAGAATCCAAGGCCCGCGGCGAGAATTGCCACTATTCCGTAGCCGATCCTCTTTTTCCGGTCCTCCGCAACGATCGCCGCCCACATGAACGCCAGCAGGATGAGGAAGAGGATCGTAAAGATGGCATAGGTATCGGAAGTCATAATCGGGGACCCTGAGGTTTTCCGAAGGTGGCGTCACATGCGTTTTCACCCGAAAGCTCCAACGAGCATGTCACGGCAAGGCCAACCATTGTCCTTGCCCATCCGCCGCTCCCGCGGCATCCCCCGCGCATGCGCTTTTCCGCGGTGCTTTTCGACTTCGACGGCGTGCTGGTGGACACCGAATGGGCGATCTACGAGGCCTGGCACCGGACTTTCCGCGCGCACGGGCACCCGCTGCCTCTGGAGATCTACACCCAGTGCATCGGCTCGGATTTCGACACCTGGTCGCCGAAGGTCCATCTTGAAGAGCTCACCGGGCGGGCGTTCGACTGGCACGATCTGGATGGGCAAAGGCAGGCGGAAATTGTGCGCGACTTGAGGG
>CBFGVD010000370.1:0-4150 GCA_965651965.1 uncultured Verrucomicrobiaceae bacterium
CGCGGATCTGCGGGATGATGCAGAAGGTGCAGGTGTGGTTGCAGCCTTCCGCGATCTTCACGTAGGCGAAATGCTCCGGCGTGAGGCGGAAGCGCGGCGTGGTGTAGTCCGGCACGTACTTCGGCTTCAGCGTCACGAAATCCCGCGGATCCTCCGTGGCCGCCGGGCCTTCGGTCTTGGCCACCTCGGCATCGTTCTTCTTGCCGAGCAGGTTCTCGATGATCGGCGCGACCTTGGTGATCTGGTCCAGGCCGATGAAGGCGTCCACCTCCGGCATGATGCCCGGCAGGTCCTTCGCGAAGCGCTGGGAAAGGCAGCCGGCCACGATGATTTTCTGCCGCGCTCGCTCCGGGTCGTCCGTGCGGGCGTTCACCGCGCCGAAAACCGCGTCGATCGACTCCTGCTTCGCCATGTCGATGAAGGAGCAGGTATTCACGATCAGCACGTCCGCCAGCTCCGCTTCCGAAGTGAGGGACATGCCGGCTTCCGCGAGGTGGCCCATCATCACTTCGGAATCGATGAGGTTCTTCGCGCAGCCGAGGGAAATGAGACCGACGGTGGTGGACATGGTGAGGAAACGAAAGACTTGCAGACGAAAGACGGAAGACCGGGAAAGCGGGCGCTTCCGGCCTTGTTAGCGGGGCACCGGGAACGCGGCCTTTTTCAGAACGGAGGCTCCATGATGAGTTCGTCGCCCGGCTCCGGGCGCACGTCCGTGAAGGCGGTCACGGGCGTGGCGATGGCACCTTCCACCGTCACCTCGCCCACCTTCAGGCGGCCCAGGATGCCGGTATTCCGGCGGATGCAGAGCACCGTGTCCGGGGTCACGTTCTCCGGCATCACCACTTCGATGGTGGCGAAGCCGCCGAGCTTGTCGTCCTCCACCCACTCCTTCACGCGGGCCATGACCAGGGCATCCTTGATCACGCGGGCGCGGCGGGCCTCCTTGTCGCGGCTCTCCGTCACCTTTCCGGTCACGAAAGCGGCTTCCTTGTCCGCGGTATCGGCATCCCGTTCGGCCTTCTCTTTCTCTTCCTGGAGCAGGGCGATTTCCGCCTTCATAGCCTCGATCTGCGCCTGCTCGGCTGCGGCCTTTTCTTCGGCTGACGGAGCGGCGGGCGCGGCCTTCGCGGCGGCGAGTTCCGCCAGCGCGCGGCGTTCCCGTTCATTTTGCAAGCGGTCCAGCTCTTCCTGGATCTCCGCCTGCTGGCGCTTGATCTCGGCAAGCTCGCTCTTTTCCGCGGAACTGACCGGGGCCGCGGAATTGTTTTTGAATGAAACAGCCAGCGCACCGAGCAGCAACGCGATCGTGGCACCGAGCAGAATCTTCAACGTGTCCATGGGCGCGGAGGTTGCGCCCGCTCCGGCGGCTTGTCAACGCGGTCGCACGGCGGTCTCCGGGCGAGAACCGCCGGGAGATGCGCGTTTATTTCAATTTCCTGACTTTCAATATCTGCCAGAGCCTGCGGTCGCCCGCATCGCGGAAACACGGCCGCCATGGCAGCAGGGCGGAACGCGGCAGCACCGCGTCCCCGCCGGCCAGGGTTTCGTTCATGCTCGCGGGAGTGGAGACGGAGCGGACGACCGGGAATCCGGCGCGGAAGGCGGCCCGCGTGCGGATCTGCATGGCCCGGTGGCCCGGCCCGTTGACCAGATTCGCCAACAGCAGACCGCCCGGAGCCAGCAGGCGCTTGAGCGCGGCGATCTGCCCCGTATCGGATTTGCCGGGGCGGTACACATCGTCCTTTCCGGCGAGGTACACGTCGTCGATCACCACGTCGAAGCGCTCCTTGCATTTCGCAATCCACTCGTAGGCATCGGCGAAGTGGATCTCGATTCCCAGGTCGTCCAGCCGCATGTTCAACTCCGCGAGCGCCACGATCTCGCGGTCGATATCCACCGCCACCAACCGGCAATCCGGGAGGAGATGGCGCAGGATCCGCATCGCCGTGCCGCCCGCCAGCCCCAGCATCAGGATCGAGCGCGGCGGCCCGGCAGGGCGGAGCAGCGCCGCCGCGGCCAGATTGTCCCACGCGAGACCGGTGAGGAACCGTTTCTCATGCCACCACGCGTGGATCGCCCCCGCCACGCGGAATTCGCACTGCCGCAAGGATTTCCAGATCTGCACCTGCTGGCAGGCGGTATCGACGATGGCGGCGCAGCGCAGGGGCATGCCCGCACTGAAAGGGAAAATCCCGGGAGCGACAAGATGACGGTGAATCCCTTTTCCAAGGCCGGGGCGAACTTCGCTTGCCACCCGCAGCCCCGGCGTTTTCACTCCGCCCCGATGACCTGAGGCGGGCGCATGGAATCCGGTGAGAACCCGGAGCAGTCGCGCTGCGGTATCCGACGAACGAATTCCCATGAGCCAATCCGGGCGCGAGCGCGGGTGAAGGCGGGAAGGAGGCGGAGGAGCGGTGAAAACCGCTCTTGCATAGTCGGGAGCCCGAATACTTCGTCCCGCCTCCGCTCGTCCCCGGTGCCGCCTCTCCGAATGCGGCATCGCGGAAAGCCTTTCCGCGCAAGGAAGGCGACGGGAGCGGAGACCGACCGCCGGGGGCCCTGCCACCGGAGCGGCCTCCTCTTCTCTTCTCGGGAAACCACTACACGAAGAGACATCATGAAACACCTCATCCCCGCGGCGTTCGGCTTCACGTTCGCCGCGCTCGCCGCCGCCACGGCCGCCACCGTCGATTTCGATTCCCTGCCGCTCGACGGAACCGGCTACTGGAACGGCTCGGACAGCAGCGGCAGCTTCACCGCCGGCGGCGCGACCTTCCTCAACAGCTACAATAGCACCTGGGGCAGTTGGTCCGGCTTCGCCTACACCAATCATACCGACAACGGCACGCCCGGCTTCGGCAACCAATTCAGCGCCTTCACCGGCGGCGGCGCGGGCGGGTCCGCCCAGTACGCCGTGGCCTACGGGGATTCGGGCGGCGGGGAAGGTCCCGTCATCCAGCTCGGCGCCCTTACCGATCTCGCCGGGCTCGGCGCATCCTTCACCAATACCACCTATGCGGCGCTGGTGATGCGGGATGGAGACCTGCCCTTCAGCAAGCAATACGGCGGGCCGGAAGGCACGGATCCCGATTACCTCCGCCTCACCATCCATGGCTACGCCGGGGGGATCGGCACCGGCAGCGTGGACTTCTACCTTGCGGACTACCGCTTCGCGGATTCCGGGCAGGACTACATCATCGACGAATGGACCTTCGTCGATTTCAGCGCCCTGGGCACGGTGGACGAACTTCGCTTCTCCTTCGCCTCCTCGGATACCGGGGACTTCGGCATCAATACGCCTGTGTACTTCGCGATGGATGATTTCCTCGCCGTGCCGGAGCCGTCCGCCGCCCTGGCCTCCCTCGCGGGACTGGCCCTGTTCTTGCGCCGCCGACGTTAGATAAAAGACCCACGGCATGCGCCGGTTTTCCATCGCCGCCCGCACGGTCCTGGCATTCCTGCTTTCCTCCGTCCACTCCCCCGCGGAGGAGGCGGAGGAATTGCCGGAAATCGTCGTGGAGGCGGACCGCGATTCCGTCATCCCGCGGCACTTCGCGGGCAGCGCCGCGGTCATCGGCAGCGAAGCGATCGCCCGCTCGGGCGCGCGCTCGGTGGCGGAGCTGTTGGCAAACCAAGGTGGCGTCCGCTTCACCAGCACCTCCGGCGACACCTCGGGAGGTTCCGTGCATATGCGCGGCTTCGGGGAGAATTCATCTTCCCGCGTGCTGATCCTCGTCGATGGCAGGCCTATCAACCGCCCGGACATGGCGAGCGTCTCCTGGTTCGAGGTACCCCTGGCGCGGCTGGAGCGGGTGGAAATCCTGCGCGGCAGCCAGAGCGCCCGTTTCGGCGACAACGCGGTGGGCGGCGTGATCAACCTCGTCACGAAAAACGGCGGCGCGGACAGCACCGTGGCGGAAGGCGCGGGCGGCAGCGACGGCCACGCGCTCGCACGCCTGAGCCACGGCGGCTCCATCGCAGGAAACGACATCGCATTCGATCTGGAGCACAGCTCGAGCGACGGCTGGCGGCAGAATGCGTGGAGCGAGCTGGACTCCGCCGCCTTCCGCTGGGACCGGTCCATCGCCCGTGGGAGCTCGGCGGAATTCTGGGTCTCCTGGGCGGAGGAATCCGGCGGTTTTCCCGC
>CBFGVD010000371.1:0-4141 GCA_965651965.1 uncultured Verrucomicrobiaceae bacterium
CGCCTGCTGCGGTCCGGAGTGCCGCTCCACCTGCGCTCGCAGGATCGCGATGAGATGGGTGGAGGCCCCTTCGAGATCGGAGATGAGCTTTTGCACCTTGCCCCGGAAATAGGCGTAGAAAACGAGTGCGGGCAGCGCGATCCCCAGGCCGGCCGCGGTGGCGATCAGCGCCTCGGACACCCCGCCTGCGAAAGCCATCTGCCGTGCACCCTGGAAACCGCCGCCGGAGACGTGCAGGAAGGACTTGATCATCCCGATCACCGTGCCGAGCAGGCCGACCATCGGGGCGATCGCCCCGATATCCGCCAGGTAGGCCACGCGGGTCGTCAGCAGGCTGGCCTGGCGGGAGCCTTCCGCCTCCGCCACGTCCCGCACCTCCGCGAAGGTGGCGCCGCTGTTTTTCGTCATGAATTCCAGCGCGCGCTGGGTGATGCGGGCCATCGATTCGTTCCGCCGGTGGCAATAGCCGATGAGCCCCAGGAAATCGTTCCGCCGGATCAGCGCCTCGGCGTTGTTCATGAAGCGGTCGCTCACCACGGCGTTCCGCCGCAGCAGCAGGAAGTAGAGGAGGATCAGTACCACCGTGAGCACGGAGAGTACGGCCAGCGCGGGCATCATGATCCCGCCCGCCTCGAAGAGATGCATCAGATCGACCTCCTGGCCTGCGGGCGCGGCTTCATCCTGAGCCATCGCGAGGGCGGGCAAAAAAGCCGCTCCCATGGGAAAAATCGTGCGCCACGTCATGAGAAAGTCCGGGGAGCTTAGCGGCAGACCCCCGCGACGCAAGCCCGGGGGGCGCGGACGGCGGACGGGGTGGGGCGGGGATGCGGCTGCGGGATGAATCACGGCCTGCTTCCACGTAAGGGAAGGGGCGCATCTTTCGGCGGGATTCACGCAGGCCGCAGCCAGCGCTCCCGGCGGAACCAGGTTTCCTGGCGCTTGGCGTACTGGCGGGTGGCGGCTTCGATGAGTTTCCGGCACTCCTCCAATCCGATTTCCCCCGCCAGATGGCGGCGGATCTCGCCCAGTCCGATGGCTTTCTCCAAGCCCGCTGCCGTTTCACCCAGCGCCGCGACCTCCTCGATCGCGCCGCCCGCCAGCATCGCGCGGGTGCGGCGGGAAATCCGTTCGTGCAATTCCGGCCGCGGCCTCAGGATCAGGGTCCCGCGGAGCTTCGCCTCGCGCGCGGCGGCGGCTTGCACCCAATCGTCCCGCAGGCTGGAGCAGGGAACCCCGGCGAGCAGGCAGACCTCCAGCGCGCGGGAGACATAACGGCGGTTCCGCAGATCGGTGCGCGCCGCTTCCGCGGGATCGAGCACCCGCAACTGCGCCGCCAGATCCTCCAGCGGGCGGGCCTCCAGCTCCGCGCGCAAGGCCTGATCCCCCGGTGGCAGAGGGGAGGGACCATGGGAGAGGAATTTCAGGTAAAGGCCCGAGCCGCCGGTGATGAGCGGGGTCTTCCCGCGGCCGAGAATTTCCCGGATGACCGGCACCGCCCGGCGCAGCCAGGCCATGGCGTCCACCGGCTCCGCGGGAGAAAGCACGCCATACAGGTGGTGCGGAACCTCTGCGCGATCCTCCGGCGGCGGGGCGGCGGTGAGCACTTCCACGCCGCGGTAGAGCTGGAAGGCATCCGCATTCACGATCTCGCCGTCCAGTTCCCGGGCCAGCTCCAGCGCGCGCGCGCTCTTGCCCGCAGCCGTGGGACCGCAGACGAAGAACATGCTCTCGGGCTCGGGCAGGGTCACGCGGGCTCTTTCCAGCAAGAGGCGGCGACAATGGCGAATGTTTTCCGAAGCTCGGGCGCGGTGGTGTCACCGCGACGGGGACGGGGCGGGCTAGCGGGGCATTTTTTTCTGCCTTCCCCCGTCGCGTTCCCACGAAGCCCTCCGGCGCCCCTGGGATCATCATTCCGGAATCTCCACGACCTGGAAGAACCGCCGGGGCTCCGCGGCCTTGTCCACCGGATAGGTGAAGCCGAGCGGCGAGCCGGTGCCGGGCTTCCCGGCGGGGAGCACTTTCCACCGGTTCAAGTCCGTGGAAGTGGCGAGGCGGTAGTGGCGGCCGGCCGTGGTATTCACGGTGAAAGAAGCTTCATCCCCGCCGATGGCATAAGCGGTGACGGCGGCGGGCTGCTGGCGAAGCTCTGAATCCGCCATCAGCGGGTAGCCGAGCGCGCGGAGGAAATTCAGGTCGGTATCCACGTAGGTGTTCCAGGTGGGGTGATCCCCGACATAGGAAATCCCCCGGATGTGGCTGAAATCGATGTAGCCGCCGCCGCTCATCGGGGCCATAGGCACCACCCGGCCCTGCCGGTCACGGGCCTCGAAATACAGGCCGGATTGGGTCGGCTCGGTCGCCCAGTTTCCGGAGAGGGGGAAGTTGTTGACTGTGTAGGCGTAGGTCTCCGGGTCGAAGGCGCCGAGCAAGGGCTGGCCGTTCTGGTCGCGGTAGAGAGTGTCGATCAGCGTCGCGTAGGTCGGCAAGCCGCGCGGATCGGCATCCGATTCCGCATCGAAATACAGGTAGCTGGAGGAGCCGAAGGCGTGGTGCATCTCGTGCCGGCCGAGGCCGCGGATATTCCCGATCAGTGCCGCCGGATTGCCGCCGTAGAGTGCATCCACGTCCAGGTTCCAGTTGATGGTCACGTCGGAGTCCGCTTCGGGATTCTGCACGCCTTGGACCACGATCATCCAGAGACCGGGTGCCCGGACCATGCCGCCGGTGGCCGCATGGGCGTGCCACTCGTACCAGGAGCTGCCCGCGGATGCGTAGGCGCTGGTGGCATCGTCCGTGATGCGCACGCGGGCGCTGGCATCGCAATCGAACATCGCCCCGAGGTCGGTCAGGAAAGCCTCCATCTCCGCGCGGGCATCCGCCGACCAAGACTCGGTGAACCATTTGCTGCCGGTCTCGAAATCGGCGGTGAAATCGATTCCGGCCCGGACGGGAGCGGGCAGCAGGGCGGCGAGGGAGAGGATGAAGGCGGAGCGGACCATGGTGCGAGTGCGGGCGGGGATCGGAATGGCGAACTTGCTGGCTGGCTAACAGGTATGGGAGAGCTTTTCCAGAAGCTTCATATATCCGGGGTCCGGAGCCCTAATAAAAAAACGCCCCGCCCGGAGTTGCCGGGCGGGGCGGGGGAATCGGGTCGAATCAGACCGTTCAAGCGGAGGGCTGCTGCTGCTCGCCTTCGGCTTGTGCCTGGGCGGGAGCTTCGGCCGGGGTCGTTTCCGTCTCGGCCGGGGCCGGGATTTCCTGGACCGGGGCGGCCGCTTCGGCCTGCACAGGTGCCGCGGCAGCCTGCCGCGGCAGCGCGGGTTCCGCGCTTTCCTCGCGGAGCGCATCCTCGTGCTCCTTGGTCTTGGCACCGCTCACCACGAGCTTGCGGCCCATGAAGAACTGGTCGTGCAGCACTTCCACGGAGCGCTTCGCCTCTTCCACGTTGAGCATGTCCACGAAGCCGTAACCCTTCGATTTGTGGGTGCGGCGGTTGTAAACGATCTCGACGTTGCGGACGGTACCCACGCCTTTGAAGAGATCCTTCAGATCTTCCTCGCTGGCGTCGTAGGACAGGTTGCCCAGGTAAATCCGCGGGCTGCCGACCTCGGTTTTCTCCGGGGTGCGGCGCTCGCGCTGCGGGGGGGCATCCCCTCCCTGGCGGGCATTGCGGGTATTGGACTTCACTTCGCGCGGCGGTCCTTCCTCGAACCTCACGCTTTCTTTCTTGGCCGGGCGCGGCGGGCGGACGGGCTCCTTGTAGAGGCCGAAGATCTTGAGGATCTTCTGCCACAGGGTCAGGGGAGCGGGCTTGTATTCCTTGCGCGGGGGGCGGGGGGCGCGCTCGCCGCGTTCCCCGCGCTCGCGCTCGCCGCGATGGCGGTTGCCGCCTTCATGGCGATTCCGGTCGTGGCGGTTTTCTTCGTTGCCGTTGTGCTGGCGGTTGCGATTCCGGCCCTTGCCGCCGCGGGAGCGGCGTTTGCGGCGTTCTCCTCCGGCGCCTCTGGTATCAGGTGTGGCGTTGGACATGTGTTGCTTTGTTGTTGGCGGGCCTCCCTTGCGACGGCCGGCAGCCGCCCGCGTTCGGGCGGGGCTGCGGGCTCGACCTGCCGGTCCGGGCCGCCGGCTTTACGGTGCCGGG
>CBFGVD010000372.1:0-4140 GCA_965651965.1 uncultured Verrucomicrobiaceae bacterium
CGCAAGGGCGAGCCTCAGGGCCTCCACCGCGGCGGGGCCGCGGCCCTCCACCGCGACCAGAGCGCTTTCCAGGGCGGGGAGGAGTTCCCCTCCATCCGCGGCACGGTTCCGCAGCCATTGCCGCCACAGCCACGGCGAGGCATGGCCCGGCAATGCCTTTTTCACCGCCGCTGCCGCCTCCGTTTCGAGGCCTGCGGATAGGAGGAAATGAGCCTGCCTCAGGGAGAGCGGGCTATCGGCCGGGATCTTGCCGCGCAAAAATTCCGTGGCATGCGCGAAATCCCCGCGCAGCGCCAGCGCTTCGGTATGGGCGAGTGCATTCCGCGGGGTGGGATCCCGCTCGAAGGCGGCGAGTGTCGCCTTCACGGCCTCGTCGAGCCTCGTGATTGCGGTTTGCCCTCCAGGCGCACCGCCTGCCGCCTGCCAGGATGCCAGCTTCAGCCCGCTGATTTCCGCCGTCTCTCCGGCATGCCGGTAGAGACGGGTCAGCTCCCGTGCGTCCGGGACCGGGGCGGCATCGCTTGCACCTCTCCACAGCCGGAAAAGCTCCGCGTCGGTAGCTCCGATCTGTCCGAGAAGATACTGCCTCGCCAATCCTTCACCCCCTGACGAGGCAACCAGGCCTGCCAGGCCAGGCGGGTCGGCCCTATCCCTCTCGAAGAATCGTTTCCACAGCGGAGTCCAAGCCGCGGCTTCCGGGACGCGGTAGGGGATCGCGAGCGCCGCATCCCGCACCGGGAGCGGATCCGCTCCGGGAAATATTTCCGCCAGGCCCCGGGTCAGGCGGCCCAGGGCCTTGCGCCGTTCTTCCAAGGACAGATCCTGCAGCTTTCGTGTATCCCGGGCGAAATCCATGCCTCCGAGTCCACGGGAGAAATCCCGGAGGTGCTTGATCTCCCGGGGCGTCAGTCCGCCGTCTTTTGCGAGCGGGATGAAGGCCCGGTTGGCTCCTTCCAGTTTCAGGCCGCGGAAGCCGTCGCGGCTCTCGAAGGCAAGGGTCGCGCCGCCTTCTGCCAGCGGCAGGGCGGCGATCAAGCGTCGCCCGCTTTTCACGGACCAGAGTTCGAGCACGCGGTCGGATGCGCGGGCCAGCCAGCCGCTTTCCCCGTCCTCGGCCCAGCAGCAGGCTTTCCCGGGGGTGGCGGGCAGGGCGGCGATGCGCGAAAAATCTTCCTTGGAATGGATCAGCACCGTCTCGGGCGTCGATATTGCGAACCAGCCGGAGTGTGGCGGGGCATACAGGCCGGTGGCTCCGGAGAGTGGGATTTCCGCGACCTTCAAGAGCCCGGAACCCGCGGCATCGAATACAAGCACCGCCGACCGGCACGCGATCGCGAGACGACGGTCGCCGTCCAGGAAAGCTGCGTGGCCCGGTTCGGCCATGGGTTCCGGTCCCGCGATCGTTTTTCCGGTTTCCGTTTCGCGGACCTGGATTTCATCCGGACCGGTCAGGATCATTCGCTTGCCATCCTCGGAGAACGCGAGGTCCCGCACTTCTTCCCAAGCCGGCGGTATTGCCAGCGGGCGAGTGTCTTCCCCCGCGCGCAGTCTTATTTCCCCGTCCCGGATCTCGGCGGAGCCGTTCCGGCCCAGATTTTTGAAAAGCCGCCACCCGTCCGTCCCGGCAGCGGGGATCGCTTCCAACGCGAAGCCGAGCCGGGGCAGCGCGCGGTGGAGTGTTACCAGCCCGTTTCCCGTTCCGACCGCGACCAAGGAATCCGTCGTGGCGACCGCGTTCACCCGGGAGTCCCCGACCAGAGGTTCCGCCGGAAGGAAACGGCTGCCGCCGGCGTGGAAGCGGTGAGCGCTAGTCCCTTTCACGGTGGGAAAGGAGGCTTCCGGTTCAGCCGCGGAAAGGCTTGCCCACGCGGGAGGAAACTCCCGGTTCCAGGGGCGCTCTTCCGGGAGCGAGTCCGCGCCGGGCCATTCTCTCCCGGCAGCCGGGTCCGCCGGTGACACCTGGAGCAGGCCAGGCGTGCCTTCCTCATGGAGGCGGAAGCGGACGATCTTGCCGCCGGGAGTCCTCCGGGCGAGCACCTCCCCGCCGTCCGGACTCATGATGGCTGCCGCGAGGCGTTCCGGCTCGGGCGGCAGCCCCTTGCGCATCGGCCGGGCGGGGGAAAGGGGCAGCTCGGCCACCATGCCGTCCGCGTGGACGGCGCGCAGCCGCTCCCGGTCGATCCGGGCCGCCAGGGGCACCGCGGCGATTTCAGCGGATTGGCGGATCGTTTCGCCGCTGGCGGCATCCGCGATGATCCAGGAGATCCCTTCCTCCGCTTCCGCCGGATAGGCCAGCAAGGCGCCTTCCCCGGACCACGTCACGCATTCCGGGGCGGCGGAATCCATAAGCGGGAGTCCTTTGAGCGGCTTCAGGTTTCCCCCGTCGCAGAGAAGCACTTCCTTTCCCCGCCGGATGAGAGCCCGCCGCCCTCCGGGTGCTACCCCGAGGATCCGCGTTTCCCTGCCCTTCTCCGGCTTCAGCACGGCATCCAGCGCACCGTTCCACAGATCCCACTTCAGGATGGTACGAAGGTCGTCCCCCGAGCCGATGGCGGCGTGGAGCGTGCCATCCCCGGCAAATGCCAGCCCCGTCACCGGGAGCGGGTGGCGGATCTCCCCCGCGGGGAAATGCCATCCGGTGGAGCGCAGCGCGCCTAGCAGCAGGGCCTGCGCATCCGCGTGCCGGGGCTCGTTTTCCAGCGCGGCGATCAGGAAGGGCAGTGCCTTGTCCGGAGCTCCCGCCTCCAGATGGGCGGCCCCGGCCTCGAAGTCCGCTGCGGCAAGTTCCGGGGAGCGCGGAGCGGGTTCGTGCACCGTGCTTGCAGGCGCGGGTGCCTTGCGATTGCCCGACGCGGCGATACCCGCGGCAAGCGCGAGTCCGGCACAGCCCGCGGCGATGCCCTGGTAGATCCGCCGCATCCGTCGCTCGCGCCGGAGTTCCTCTCCGGCCGGGACGGCGGAAGCGGGTTTCCCTTTGGCAGCCGCGAGCCATTCCTCCAGGTGCGGCCAGCGGGTGAAAAGAACTTCATGTGCCAGCCTCACGTCCGGACCTTCGTTCTCCACGGTGAGAAGGCCCGCGGCGAGGAAAGCATCCACGAAAGCACGGGCCGCGGGGTGCGCCCCGTCCAGCCGCTGCCTCGGGACGCTTCTCGATGCAGGGACCGGCCCGGGCTGTACCAGTTCGCGGAAGACCGCTCCGGCCGCCTCCCGGCGCGTTTCCTCGGGCAGGCTTTCCCATACGGCCTCCGCCCGCCGGGGGATGGCTTCCTCCACGCCGCCGAGTTCCTTGTATGCTGTTCGGGACAGCAGGTGCCCCCGCCTCCGCAGGTAGAGCTCCTGCAGCGTGAATCCTAGCAGCGGCAAGGGGTCGGGGATCTTGCCCGCCTCCGTGAGGATCCGGTCCGCCAGATCGCCCTCGTATTCCAGGCCGGCTGCCGCGGCGGGCTCGCGGATCATCCGGCCCAGTTCGTCCGCTTCCGGCGCTTCCAGCCGGTAGCTGCCGCGTTCCGCAATGAGATGGAAATCAGGGTAATCCACCAAACGGCGGGAAAAATCCTCCCTAAAGGTCGCGATCACCCGGGTGTGCCGGGTCGCCGCCAATGCGAGAAGAGCGCGGAAACAGGTGCCGCGCATCTCCTCGGTTACTCCTGGCGTCGTGAAAAGCTCCTCCAGCCGGTCCAGCAGGATCAGGAGTTGGGCGGGCTTTCCGGCGCTCATGCGGTCCAGCGCGGCCATTACCGCGGCGACCGCGTAGGGAAGCCTCTCCCGCGTTCCCATCGCCCGGGCGAGCCGTTCCCGATTCCAGGCAGGCGGAGTATTCTCCTTGCCGGATGTATCGCGCAGCTTCGCCAGATCCGGCAGGGCTTCCTCCAGCGCCCCGGCCAGCGTCTCCAGGGGGCTTGCCCCGCCTTCGCAGGGGTGCAGGCAGGTCCCCGCCCAGGTTCCGGCATCTTGCCCCGCCGGCGCGGTCAGGGCGGGTGCCAGGCCGGCCTGCATCAGGGAGGACTTGCCAGCCCCCGCGGGACCGCGGATCAGCAGCAGGGCATGGCCCGCGGCACGATTCGCTTCCAGCATCGCCAGGGCTTCCGCCGCCTGTCGCTCCCGCCCGCGGAAATGTCCCGCATCCTGGAAGCCGAAGGC
>CBFGVD010000373.1:0-4137 GCA_965651965.1 uncultured Verrucomicrobiaceae bacterium
GATTTCGGTGGCCTTGCCCGTAGGGATGGCACTGGGAGCGGTCTCCGCCGGGTGGATCTCCGACCGGGTATTCCGCGGCGGGCGTTCCGCGCCGGTGATCATCTTCCTCCTGCTTGCGGCGGTCTGTGCCGGGGGCATGGCGATGCTGGACCGCAGCTCCATCCATGCGCTGCCGCTGCTTTTCCTGACGGGTTTCTTCGTTTACGGGCCGCAATCGGCCTTTTGGGCGCTCTGCCCGGATCTGCTCGGCAAGCGCCTGGCGGGCACCGGCACGGGGATCATGAATTTCTTCGCCTACCTTTTCGCCGGGCTCGGCGAGCCGCTCATCGGCCTGATCATCGAATCCACCCGTTCAACGCACATGGTCTTTCCCGTGGTGGCCGTGGCCTGCCTGCTCGGCGCCACGCTGATGTCTTTCATCCGCACCCGCAAATGAATACCGAACGCTCCAGCGCCCGCGCCCTTGCCGCCGTTTTTTCCGGTCATGGAGAGCCTTTCCGGCTCGAAGAATTCCCCGTGCCCGCGCCGGGACCGGGCGAGATGCTGGTGGATGTGAGCTGCAGCACGATCTGCGGCAGCGATCTGCATACCTGGCACGGGCGCCGGCAGGAACCCGTCCCTTGCGTGCTGGGCCACGAGATCATCGGCCGCATTGTCGCCTTCGGCCCGGGAACCCCGCGCAACGACCTCCGCGGCGAGCCCCTGGCGGAGGGGGACCGCATCACCTGGACCCTGGCCGCTTCCTGCGGCGGATGCTTCTTCTGCCGCAGCGGCATCCCGCAGAAATGCGAGCATCTTTTCAAATACGGCCACAGCTCGATATCTCCGGGCCGGGAATTCAGCGGCGGCTTCGCCGAGTGCTGCCTTCTCACCGCGGGCACCGGCATCGTGAAACTCCCGGACAGCCTTTCCGACGCGTCCGCCGCACCCGCCAACTGTGCCGTGGCTACCGTGGCCGCCGCCTTCCGGCTGGCGGGCCCGGTCGAAGGCTCCACCGTGGTCGTGATGGGTTGCGGCGTGCTCGGCCTCACTGCCGCGGCAATGGCCCGCCACGCGGGCGCGGCGGAAGTCATCACCTGCGATCTGGATCCCTCCCGCGGGGAGATCGCCCGCCGCTTCGGCTCCGGCTCTTTCCGCACCCCCGGCGAACTACAGAACCACGTTTTGGAAATCACACGCGGCCGCGGTGCCGATGTAACGATGGAATTCTCGGGCTCCGCCGCCGCGGTCGCGGGTGCCTTCGCCGCGGCGCGCACCGGCGGGGTCTCCGTCATCGCGGGCACCACGACTCCCGGCGGCAGGGTGGAGATCGACCCCAACGAACTCGTGCGCCGGATGCTCACCATCCGGGGCCTGCACAACTACGCGCCCGGGGATCTGGTGGCCGCGATCGATTTCCTCGCCGGTGCCGCCGGCTCCTACCCCTTCGGCTCCTTGCAGGGCGATTCCTTCGCCCTCGCGGAGATCGAGCATGCATTTGCCGCTTCCTCCGAACGGAGCGGACGGCGCGTGGCCGTTCTTCCTTGATCCCCGCCGGCCGGGCAAACTCATCTTCCATCCGCACCTCCACTGGCTTCCGGCTTCCTTCTTGCTCATGAACATCACAGTCAATCAACGCACCTACAAGCTGCCGCAGGATCCCGTGGCGGTGATCTGCCTGGACGGCTGCGCGGACGAATACCTCTCCGCGGCGATCGCCCGCGGGCGGATGCCGCGCCTCGCCGCGATGGCGCGCGACGGGTGGCGCGGCATGGTCCGCGGCGCGCTGCCCTCCTTCACCAACGTCAACAACACCTCCATCGTCACCGGCGTGCCGCCGCGCGTGCACGGCATCTGCGGCAACTTCTTCCTCAATCCGGAGACAGGCGAAGAGGTGATGATGAACGGCCCGGAATTCCGCCGCTGCGGCACCATCCTCGCCGCGGCCGCGCAAGCCGGGCGCAAGGTCGCCTTCATCACCGCCAAGGAGAAACTGCGCACCGTGCTGGGCGACGGCGTGGTCGAGGCGGGCGGCATCGCCTTCTCCTCGGAAAAGGCCGACGAGGCGAAAGCCGCCACCCACGGCATCGACGATGCCACCACCGTCATCGGCAAGCCGCGGCCCGCGATCTACTCCGGCGAGGCGTCCATTTACGTTCTGGAAGCCGGGGCGGCCCTGGCCGAGCAGGGCCGGGCGGATTTCCTCTACCTCTCCACCACCGACTACATGCAGCACAAGCACGGCCCGGAAGCACCGGAGATCCTGGACTTCCACGCCGGGATCGACGCCGCGATCGGCCGCCTGCTGGATGCGGGCTGCACGGTGGCGCTGACCGCCGACCACGGCATGAATGCCAAGAACCTGCCCGACGGCATCCCGAAGGTGATCTTCGTGGAATCCCTGCTGCGCGAAAAATTCGGCAAGGGCCTGCGGGTGATCTGCCCGATCACCGATCCCTACGTGGTGCACCACGGCGCCCTGGGCTCGCTGGTGATGGTGCACCTGGAGGATCCCTCGATCCGCGCGGAGGTGGCGGACTTCCTCTACGCGCGGGAGGGGGTGACCGAGGTGCTGACCCGCGAACAGGCGGCGGACAAGCTCGAGCTGGCGCCGGACCGGATCGGAGATCTGGCGGTGCTGTCCGGGCGGGACACGGTGCTGGGCAAGTCCCCGGAACACCACGACCTCTCGGTGCTCAAGGGCGGGCTGCGCTCGCACGGCGGGCGCTACGAGGAGATGGTGCCGCTGGTGCTTTCCAAGCCGCTGACGCCGGAGCTGCAGCGCCTGGCGGAAGGGGATCCGCGGAATTTCGACGTCTTTTACCTCGCCTGCCATGTCTGACTGGTCCCCCGTCCATCTGCCCTCCTACGTCGCCGGGGAGCCCGTCTCCACCGGCCGCGTGCTGGAGGTCCGCTACCCCTGGGACGATTCCCTCACCGGCTCCGCCGCCCTGATCGGCCCGGAGCATCTGGAACAGGCGGTCACAAGCGCCCTCGCCTTCCCGAACGAATCCCTCACCCGCCGCGACCGCCACGACATCCTGCGCCGGGCCGCCGCCCTGCTCGCGGAGCGCCGCGACGAATTCGCCGCGCTGATCACCCGCGAGACCGGGCTGGCCATCCGCGAGGCGAAGTACGAGACCACCCGTAGCTCCGACGTGCTCGAATTCGCCGCCATGGAAGCCCTGCGCGACGACGGCCGCATCTTCTCCTGCGACATCACGCCCAACGGCCGCGCGCGGAAGATCTTCACCACCCGCTACCCGGTCCGCCTGGTCGCCGCCATCACCCCCTTCAACCACCCGCTCAACCAGGTGGTCCACAAGCTCGCCCCGGCGATCGCCGCCGGGGCCCCGGTGCTGCTCAAGCCCTCCGACCGCACCCCGCTCACCGCCCTGAAATTCGCGGAAGTCCTCTACCAGGCCGGCCTGCCCGGCCCGATGCTGAGCCTCTTCCTCGGCGGGATCGATGACATCGTCACCCCGATGATCACCGACGACAGGGTGGAACTCGTCACCTTCACCGGCTCGGTGGAGATCGGCAAGCACATCGCCCGCACCTGCGGCTACAAGCGCCTCTGCCTGGAGCTCGGCGGCAATTCCCCGCTGATCGTGCTAGACGACGCCGACCTGGACCTCGCGGCCCGTCTCGCGGCGGAAGGCTCCTTCCGCAACTCCGGCCAGCGTTGCACCGCGGTGAAGCGCATCCTCGTCCAGGAAGGCATCCTTCCCGCCTTCACGGAGCGCTTCGTGGAGCTGGTGCGGGCGGAATACCCCTGCGGCGATCCGGAGGACCCCGCCACGGTGGTCGGCACCATGATCCACGCCCCCGCCGCCGCCGAACTCGCGCGGCGCACCGATGCCGCCGTGGCCATGGGCGCGGAGGTCCTGCTCGGCGGCGGTCGCCGCGGCGCGCTGCTGGAACCCACCGTGATCGCCAAGGTGCCGCGCGAGGCGGAGATGGTCGCCCTGGAGAGCTTCGGCCCGCTGGCCCCGATCATCCCGATCCGAGACCTCGATGATGCCATTTCATACTACAATTCCGGCCCCTTCGGCTTGAGCAGCGCGATCATCACCGGGGATCTCTCGCTTGCCATCAAAGCGTGCAAGGAACTCAAGAGCGGCAGGACCAATGTCAACGAGGTGCCCGGCTACCGCC
>CBFGVD010000374.1:0-4136 GCA_965651965.1 uncultured Verrucomicrobiaceae bacterium
TGAATCCTTCCAGCATCGTGGTGGCATAAACGGAGGCGGGTGCGCTTCCTGCCAGCCGGATGAGATCGCCGGAGCCGAACCATTTGTTTCCTGCGGCATTGACCAACAGGCAGGCCGCCCAGCCGCACCAGAAGTCCGGCGTGAAGAAAAGCCCGCCCGCGGGCAGCAAGGGCAGGGATGCCAAGCTCACGATCATGCGGATTTTCGTGCCAAGCTTCAAGGCGCGGGAGAATGCGCCGTGCGGGTACACCAGGGGGCCGGGCAGGGAGGTGACGAAAGCATAAAGGAGGACGAAGGTGCCGATGGCGGCGAGCATCGCCGCGACGGCGGCAGGCTGCTTCCAAAGATGGAGGAAGAACAACGCGATCGCGAAGCTGGGCAATGAGTTGATCGCGCAATGCAGGCTCCAGAATTTCAACTGGCGGACGAATAGGGATGGCACGGCAACCGGCTGGCTCATGCGTTCTTCCTGGATGGCAGCGGTGAAATGCATGTGAAGCGGCCGGGAAAAAAGCCACGGCGGCCTGCCCGCCGTGGCATCGCGAGGCGTGGCATATCAGACGCTTGCGAGACTTCCCCTTGCGACTGCGGTGCGCAGGGCCTTTGCGGCGGAGACCATGTTGATCAGGGAGCCTTTTGTCTCCGCCCAGCCGCGGGTCTTCAGCCCGCAGTCGGGATTCACCCACAGGCGCTCCGGCGGCAGCACGGCGGCGGCCAGGCGGAGCAGTTCCGTCATCTCCTCCGCGGAGGGCACCCGCGGGGAGTGGATGTCCCATACCCCGGGGCCGACTTCCGAGCGGATGCCCCCCAGGCGGATCGCGCTGAGCGCTTCCATCTTGCTGCGCGAGGCCTCCAGGGAGATCACGTCCGCTTCCAGCGCCGCGATGGATTCCGCCACATCGTCGAATTCCGCATAGCACATATGCGTGTGGATCTGCGTCTCGTCCTTCACTCCGGCCACGGCCACGCGGAAGGCACGGACCGCGCCTTCGAGGTAGGCCTGCCTTTCGGCGGGATCGAGCGGCAGCCCCTCGCGCAGGCCGGGCTCGTCCACCTGGATCACGCGCAGCCCGGCACTTTCCAGGTCCACGACCTCTTGCCGGATCGCCAGGGCAAGCTGGAGGGCGGTGAGCGAGCGCGGCAGGTCCTCGCGCACGAAGCTCCACTGGAGGATGGTGATCGGGCCGGTGAGCATGCCTTTCACCGGGCGGGAGGTGAGGGCCTGAGCCTTTGCGGAAACATCCACGGTCATGGGCGCCGGGCGGACGATATCGCCCCAGATGACGGGCGGCTTCACGCAGCGGGAGCCGTAGCTCTGGACCCAGCCGTTCGCCGTCACGGCGATTCCCTCCAGCTTTTCGCCGAAGAATTCCACCATGTCCGTGCGCTCGAATTCACCGTGGACGAGCACGTCCAGGTCCAGCTCTTCCTGGAGGCGGACGGCTTCGCTCAGGGCGGCATCCAGGCCCCGTTCGTAATCGACGGTGCCGATTTCACCCTTGCGGTGCCGGGCCCGCAGGCGGCGGATCTCCGAGGTCTGGGGAAAGGAGCCGATCGTCGTGGTGGGGAAGAGGGGCAGGCCCAGCGCCGCCCTCTGGAGCGGCAGGCGTTCCTCCAGCGGCTTGGAGCGCCGTGCGGAGGCTTCGTCCAGCGCGGCCAGGGCCTCTCGGACCTCGCGGATTTTCACCCCCGGGTGGGCGCGGCGGTTGGCCAGGGCGGCCCGGGCCGCGACGCAGGTATCCACGGGAGCATCCCCCGCGGCCACGGCCGCCAGTTCCCCCAGCTTTTCCCGGGCGAAGGAGAGCCAGGAGCGCAAGCCGGGATCGAGCGTCACCTCCGCTTCCAGGTGGTGGGGCACGTGCTGGAGACTGCAGGAGCCGCCGAGCCAGAGATTTTCCGACGGCCGCTTTTCCCGGAAGGAATTGGCAAGTGCACGCAGTACTTCGATGTCCGCGCGCCAGATCCCGCGGCCGTCGATCAATCCGAGCGAGAGCACCCGGTCCTGCGGGAACTCCGCGTGCAGCCAAGGCAGGTCCGCGGAAGCGCGCGTCGCATCGATGTGGAAACCGTCGTGGCCGAGCGCCGCGATCCGCGGCAGGGCCTCCGCCGCGCGGCCGAAGGGAACGGCGAGCAGCAGCTTGAGCGGTGCCGCCGGGCGCAGCGCGGCCCAGGCCTGCTCCAGCGCGGCGAGCACCGCTTCATCCCGCCGGGCGGCCAGGATCGGCTCGCTGATCTCCACCCACTCCGCGCCGGCTTCCGCCAGGGCTTGCAGCAGGTCGCGGTAGGTGGGTACCAAGCGGGGGATCAGGGACAGCGGGTCGCCTCCTTCCATCTTCGAGAGGGCGAGGAAGGTCACCGGCCCGGTCAGTACCGGTTTCGGGCGGAACCCCGCGGCGATCGCTTCCTTCGTTTCTTTCACCGCCTTGTCCCAGGTCAGGTGAAAGGCCTGGTCCGGCGACAGCTCGGGGACGAGGTAGTGGTAGTTCGTGTCGAACCACTTGGTCAGCTCGAGCGGCACGGTATCCGGCAGGCCGCCCTCCCTGCTGCGGCCGCGCGCCATCCGGAAGTAGCGCTCCAGCGTCACGGGCGATGCCGCCGGCCCGAAGCGTTCCGGGATCGCGCCGAAGGTACAGGCCAGGTCCAGGATGCCGTCGTAGAGGCTGAAGTCGTTCACCGCCACGAAGGAAAGTCCCGCGTCGGCCTGCTCCTGCCAGTGCCGGAGCCGCAGCTTGCGGCCGGTCTCGTCCAGCCCCGCGGCATCCAGCTTGCCTTGCCAGAAATTTTCGAGGGCTTGCTTCAGCTCGCGTCTTTCGCCGATGCGCGGGTACCCGGAAATGTGGGTCGTCAGGGATGCATTCATCGCGATCCAGCATGGCCGTGGCGAGGATATGAACCAAACGAATGATCTGCATGGTGATTGGCCATTGCGTGCATGATGATGCGCATGCATGTTCCGCCCGTGCTTGAGATCCGACACCTCGATTCCCTGGTTGCCCTTGCCGAAACCGGAAACCTCACCCGCGCGGGGGAGAAGGTCTCGCTCAGCCAGAGCGCGTTATCCCACCAGATGCGCTCGCTGGAGGAGCACTACGGTTTCGAGCTCTTCGAGCGGAAAACCAGCCCGCTCAAGTGGACCCGCGCCGGGGAACGCCTGCTGGTGCTGGCCTACGAGGTGAAGCGCCAGCTTCGCGATGCCGAACGCGATCTCGCCCGCATCGGCCAGGGTACCGCCGGCACGCTGCGCATTGCCGTGGAGTGCCACTCCTGCTTCGATTGGCTGATGCCCGCGATGGATTCCCTCCGCGAGGGCTGGCCGGACGTGGAGATGGACATCGTCTCCGGTTTCCACCCGGATCCCGTGGGCCTTCTGGACGAGAACCGCGCGGACCTGGTGATCGTCTCCACGGCGAAGCGGCGCAAGGGGATCGAGCACCACCCGCTCTTCGAGTACGACATGCCGGCCCTGCTCGCGCACGGGCACCCGCTGCTGGAGAAGCCGTACATCACCGCCAGGGATTTCTCGCTGGAAACGCTCATCACCTATCCCATCCCGGATAACCGGATGGATCTCTTCCGCCAGGTGCTGGAACCGGCCGGAGTGGAGCCCAGGGAACGCCGCACCACGGAACTCACCGTGGCGATCCTGCAACTGGTGAAGAGCAAGCGCGGCATCGCCGCCCTGCCGCGCTGGGCGGTACAGCCCTACCTGGAAAAGGACTACGTGGCGGAGATGCCGATCACCTCCAAGGGACTGCGGGCATCCCTGCATGCCGCCACCACCCGGGAAGGCGCGGCCCAGGCTTTCATGAAGGAATTCATCGAAACGGTGCGGCTCACGGCGAAGAAGCAATTCGAGGGGATCCGGCTCCTTTGAGAAAAAAGAAAACCCCGGGGCCTGTATGGCCCGGGGTCTTGGAAAAACGCGGCTTCCCGCCTGCCGGATCAATGCTCGCGGCAGAATTGCTCGAAGCGGGTCAGGCCCTCGTTGAGCACGTCCAGCGTGGTGCAGTAGCTCAGGCGGATGCCCTCATCGTAGCCGAAGGCGATGCCAGGCACGGCGGCCACCTTGTAGCGGCTGAGCAGCTTGTCGGTCAGGTTCATCGACTTCAGGCCGAGCTGGCCGGTGTAGACGAAGA
>CBFGVD010000375.1:0-4122 GCA_965651965.1 uncultured Verrucomicrobiaceae bacterium
GATTGTGAAAGGAAAGCAACCGCAAAGCGAGGATTTCCCCGGCGCGGAAAAGGTGGCGGATGTAGGCGCGGGAGAAGCGCGCGACGTGCGGGTGGGCGCTTTCGCACAGCGGCCGCGGGTCCCGCTCGTAGGCCAGGTTCTTGATATGGATGGGGCCGTCCAGGGTGAAGGCCTGCCCGTGGCGCGCCACCCGGGTGGGCATCACGCAATCGAACATATCCACCCCGCGCCCGATCATTTCCAGGATCTGGGGCGGGGTGCCCAGGCCCATGGCGTAGCGGGGCTTGTCCTCCGGCAAAAAGGGCACGCTGTGCTCCACCGCGCGCATCATTTCCTCCTCCGGCTCGCCGACGGAGACCCCGCCGATGGCGTAGCCGTCGAAATCCAGCTCCACCAGCTCCCGCGCGGACTTCTCCCGCAGGTCCGCCCATACGGAGCCCTGCACGATGCCGAAATGGCGTTGCAGGCCGCTGCCGCTGGCGGGGCGGTGCTTCTCCGTCCAGTCCTTGCAGCGCCGCGCCCAGCGGGTGGTCAGGTCCAGGGACTTCTCCGCGTATTTCCGCTCGCAGGGGTAGGGCGGGCACTCATCGAAGAGCATCGCGATGTCCGAGCCGAGCGCGGCCTGGATCTCCATGCTCAGCTCCGGGGTGAGCAGCATCCGCGAGCCGTCGATGTGGTTCTGGAAGCGCACGCCCTCGTCCGTGATCTTGCGCAGCTTCGCCAGGGACCAAACCTGGAAGCCGCCGGAATCCGTAAGGATCGGCCGGTCCCAGCTCGCGAAACGGTGCAGGCCGCCGAGCTCGCGGATCACCTCGTGCCCCGGCCGGAGCCAGAGGTGATAGGTATTCCCCAGGATGATCTGGGAGCCAAGCAGTTCGAGCTCCTCCGGGTGCAGGGTTTTCACCGATCCCTGGGTGCCCACGGGCATGAAGATCGGCGTTTCCACCGTGCCGTGGGCCAGCTCCATCCGCCCGCGGCGGGCGAGGCAAGAGGGATCGCGGGAAAGGACTTGGAACATCGGGCGCGCGGTTTAGGGGAAAAGCCCCGCCCGGGGAAACCGAAATCTCCCGCAGCCGGGGGCCTCGGCCCGCCCTGCATTGGGCAAAGGGGCGGGCGGGCGTTCTATTCCGCCGGCTCCTTCCATTCGGGGTACTTCCGCCGGAGCGTCTCCCGGTATTTGTCGGCATCGGCCTTGTCGCCTTTCGCGTCGAGCGCGTTGGCCAGTTTCCAGATCGCCAGCGGCTTCAGCACCTTGTCGTTGTCGTCCAGCATGATCTCGGCCACCGGGGCGTATTCCGCCGCGGCCTTGGCCGGTTCGTTCCGTTTCATCCAGATATCGCCGGTGACCAGGCGGATTTCGGAATTCACCCGCCCCTGGGGCCGCAGGTCCTGGCATTCCTGGGCGATCTTCATGGCTTCGTCCAGACGGCCCAGGGCCAGCAGCGCCTTGGCCTTGTCCAGCAGGCCGTCGGTCTTCCAGAAGAGGTTGTCTTCCACCTCCAGGGCGTTGCCGATGGCCTTCAGGGCTTCTTCCGGCTTGCCGTCGTTCAGCAGGGACTTGCCGAGGTAGCGCCAGGTTTCCTTCGGCGTCACGCGCGGGTCGTCCTCGTCGGCGATCAGCTTGTAGAATCGCGCGGCCTGGCCGTAGCGGCTGGCGCTGTAGGCTTGCATGGCGGCCCAGTCGATCAGCGGGTCCGGCAGTTCGCGGGCGTAATCTTCCTTGATGCCGCGGTCGATCTCCTCGCAGGTGGCATCCGGGTTCTGGATGCTCCAGTTCCCCATGGCGATGAGCTGGCCGGCGTTCTTGCCGTAGAGCTTCGGATCCAGTTCCCGGGCCGTTTCCGCGTGCGGCAGGGCTTCCTTCACCGCGTTGGATTTCATCAGGCCCCAGGCCAGCCAGTAGTTCGCCTTTGCCTCGCGGGCCTTGCCCGGCTCCGGGTATTTGGTCAGGAAGGCCCGGTAGCGGGAAATCATGTCCGCCAGATCGCCCTGCTGCTTGGCCAGGTCCGCGGACTCCAGATAGGCCAGGGACTTGTACTCCGCCTTGGTCTCCCGGGCGATGATCTGGTCGTAGTCGGCGATGGCCTTCTGGGGATCGCCGCCGTTCGTATAAGCCTGCGCGCGTTGGATCAGAGCCTCCGGGATCCGCGGGTCGTCCGGATAGCTGCGGATGAATTCGCTGAAGGAAGTGATCGCTCCCTGCGGATCCTCGGAAGCCAGCAGGCACCAGGCCCGCTTGAAATACAGGCCCGCGCGGTTCTCCTCGGAAATCAGGGAGGCATCGATTTCGTTGTAAACCTTCGCCGCCTCGGCCGCTTTCCTCGCGTCCATCAGCGTCTCCGCCTTCATCAGCAGCGCGGTATGGATTTTCGGGTCACGCGGGCGGTTTTTCCGGTAGAGGTCCAGGAAGGCATCCACCTGCTCCGGCACGTGGCGGCCCTCGATGCGATAGAAGCAGAGCAGGCGCAGGTAGTTCGCCTCGAAGGCGTGGATATTGTTGGGAAGCATCAGCTTCTCCACCTCGCGGAAGAGCTCCAGCGCCTCCACGTTGCGCTCCAGCGCCATGTAGGATTTCGCCGCGAGCATCAGGCGGCGCGCCTCCTGTTCGCCCTGGGCCTTCTCGCTGCTGCTGCGGAAGACCTCCGTCACCGCCTTGTAGTCCTTGCGGTCGAAGCGCGCGGCCATGAGGGCGTATTGCGCGTCCGGGCGGTATTTCTCCATCCCGGGGGTCTTGAGCACCAGCATCAGGTATTTGTCCGAAAGCTCGTTGTCGCCCATTTTGGCGGCCACCATGCCCGCTTCCACGGCGGCGGGGCCGCGGATTTCCGGCGCGCTGCGGGACATCGCGGCCTTGTCCAGCAGCGGCAGCGCCTCGTCCAGCTTCTGGGCGCGGGCCAGCAGGCGGCCCAGCCCGGCTTGGCTCTGGTGGAGGAAGGGATTCGTCCCGCCTTCCGCGAGCAGGCCGCGGTAGGCTGCCATCGCCTCGCGGGTGCGGCCTTGTGCCTCGTAGGCCACGGCGGCGTAATAGAGGCCGCGGTAACGATGCTCGGGCACGTCCGCCAGCTCCGCCATTTTCTCGAACATGGGCGCGGCGAGGGCGAAATTGCGGTTCTGGTAGTAATCGAAAGCCAGGCGGTTCGCCGCGGCGGCGGCATAGCGGCTCTTTTGCCGGCGGTTCACCAGCGTGCCGAAGCAGCGCTTCGCATCGTCCACCCGGCCGGAGAGATAGTAGCTTTCGCCCAGATACCAATAGGCTCCTTCCGCATTCGGGTGATCGGAATACTGGCCGAGGTAGCGGGTGAAAACATCGATCGCGCGGGCGAAAAGCTCCTGCTTCTGGTCCTGGGTTGGAGCGTTTTTCGCGGATTCGTAAAGGTTCCGGCCGTGCTGGTACCAGTCCTGGCCGGGATTCGGCTGCAAGGCGGGATCTGCGGGTTCCGCCCGCGGCGGGGCTTCCTGGGCAAGCAGGGGACCTGCGGCTGCGAGGCAGAGGAAAAGGCGGAACTTCACGACGGGCGGAGTGTCGCCCAAGCAGTGCGGTTTGCCAAGGCGCGGTTTACCGGCTTCCGGAAAGCGGCAGGGACGGGTGCAAGGGGCATCCGGTACCCTCCGCGCGACCTATTCCGCATTCGGCCGCTGGGTGGCGAAGGAAATGTTCCAGATCCCGGCCTTCTGGCAGGTGTCGATCACTTCCACGATGGTCTGGTAGCGGCAATCCGCATCCCCGCGCAGGCGGATCGGCTGGTTCTCGTGCTGCTTGGCGATGGCCGTCAGCTTTTCCCGGAGCTGTGCCTGGCTCATGGTCTGGTTTTCCACCACCACCTCGCCGTTCTCGCGCACGTTCACGATGATCTCGCCGCGGGCGCGCTTCGGGTCCGCGCCTTCCTGTGCGCTCGGCACCTGCACCTTCATGTCCAGCTCGGAGCGCTGGAACTCGAAGGCCACCAGGAAGAAAATCAGGAGCTGGAACACGACGTCCAGCATGGGGGCCAGCTGCAGCTCTGCCGGGGGTAGCCTGTGATTGCGGAATTTCATCGGCGGCGGCTCAGATGCCGTGGAGGTCCGGGCGGTCTTCGGTCAGGTGGGAGGGCACCGGCATGGCATATTCCTCCCGCGGGCGGC
>CBFGVD010000376.1:0-4113 GCA_965651965.1 uncultured Verrucomicrobiaceae bacterium
GAGCTGAAGGGCAAGCCGGTTGTCACGTTCTGCACCGGTGGCATCCGCTGCGAGGTGCTCTCCAGCCTGATGGTCTCGCGCGGCTTCGGCGAGGTGTATCAGCTCGATGGCGGCATCGCCCGCTTTTCCATCCCGAAGACGAATCCCTTCGTGCTGCCCGCCCAGGGCGGCGATTGGGACGGCAAATACAACGGCACCACCGTGACCGGCACGGTGCGCCGGGAATTCTGGGCCACGGGGCTGCGGAACCCGTGGCGCATGTCCTTCGATCCCGAGACCGGGGCGCTATGGTGCGGGGACGTGGGACAAGGCCAGCGGGAGGAAATCGACATCATCGTGCGGGGCGGGAACTACGGCTGGGTCTATCGGGAAGCACTGCTCGTCCGGGATCCTTCCTGGCTGCCGGACGAGCCGGCGGACTTCGACACACTCTATCACGAGGAACCGGTGTATCACTACGTGCGCCCGGACAACGGCTCCATGCCCACGGAATTCCGGGGCTATTCGGTCACGGGCGGGCGGGTTTACCGTGGAACAAATATCCCGGCCCTGAGCGGAAAATACATCTTCGGTGACTACGGGTCCGGGAACATCTGGTCGATGGACCTGGACGGCTCGAACGTGCAGCGGATCGCGGGCGAAGGCGGGGTCTCCGCCTTCGGCTACGACCCCTCGAACCAGGATATCCTGATCGCGGATATCGACGGCGGCCGCATCCTGCGCCTGGCGGTGACGACGCCTACGCAGGATTTCCCGCAGACCCTGAGCGCCACGGGCCTTTTCGCGGATCTGGCGGACCTCTCCCCTTCCCCCGGCGTGATCCCCTACACCGTGAACCTGCCCTTTTGGAGCGACCACGCGATCAAGAGCCGCTGGGTGACGGTACCGGACGGGGTTTCGCAGTTCACGTGGTCGGAGGACGGCTTGTGGACGCTGCCCGCGGGGACGATCTGGGTGAAGCACTTCGACATGGAGATGCAGCGCGGCGTGCCCGCGAGCAAGAAGCGGATCGAAACCCGCCTGATCGTGAAGAACGCGGGCGGCGCCTACGGCGTGAGCTATCGCTGGAACGAAGCCGGGACGGAAGCCTACCTGGCGGCGGACGGCGGGGAGAATTTCACCCTGGAGGTGACCGAGAACGGCAATCCCGTGCCTCAGACCTGGCGCATCCCCAGCCGGGCGGAGTGCATGATCTGCCACACCGCGCAGGCGGGGCACGCGCTCTCCTTCAATACGCGCCAGCTCAATCTGGAGAACGAGATCCTGGGCTTCGCGGGGAACCAGCTCGCGACCCTTCACGGGCAGGGCTATCTATCGAACGACCCCGGCTCGCCCAATCTCCTGCCGCGGCACCTGCGGCCGGAAGAAGAGGACTTCTCCGTGGAGGCACGGGTGCGCTCCTACCTGGCGGTGAATTGTTCCTATTGCCACAAGGCGGGCGGTACGGCCCCGGCCTCCTGGGACGGCAGCCCGGAGCTGACCTTGGCAGAAACCATGCTGGTGAACGGCGAGGCGGCGAACAACGGCGGCAACGCGGCGAACAAGCTCGTCGTACCGGGCGACACTCTCCATTCGATCGTGTTGAACCGCGTGGCCGCTTCGAACGGCTTCACCCGCATGCCCCCGATCGCGAGCAACATGATCGATGCCGCGAGCGTGGCGCTCCTGACGGAATGGATCGAGGGCGAACTGGACGAAAGCCTGACCTACGCGGACTGGCGGGCGGCCAACTTCGAACCCGATGAAGATCCGGCTGGAGAGCCCGGCATGGATCCCGACGGCGACGGACGTACAAACGAGCAGGAATACCTGACAGGAACCGTCCCGCTGGACGGCGGCAGCGCCCTGCGCCCCGCCCTGTCGCGGGAGGGACAGGAAGTAACCCTGAGCTTTTCCCTGCCCGCGAACCGCTCCTTCCGGATCGATGTCTCGGAGGATCTGGTGGAGTGGACCCCCTGGGACATTCCGGGGAACGGGGGCCTCCCGGTGAGCGGGGGCCTGCTTGAGATCACCCGCCCGGCCGGAGATCCGCTCATGTTCTTCCGCCTGGAGGTCACGGGGAATTGAACGCAGCTTCGGCACCCGCCGCGCGCTTTTGGCTTCCCGCATCCTTCCCGCCCTTCCTATTTTCCCCCCATGCGATTCCAGCGCCTCGTTTTGCCCGCTTTCGCCGCGATTCTTGCGTCCTGTGGCGACGATTCCGACCTGCCGCCGCTCGTAGGCTCCACCGCCCCGAACAACGAACGCGCGGAAGCCGTCTTCAACCAGGCGCAAGCGGCGGAAAGCTCCGGCAACCGCAAGAAGGCGATCAAACTCTACGACAACCTTGCGGATGAAATGCCGCTGGCCGCCCGTGCCCCGGAGGCCCGTTTCCGCCAGGGCGAACTGCTGGAGCAGGAGGGAGACGTGCGCAAGGCTTTCGACGCCTATCAGGAATTCCTCACCCGCTACAACGGCAGCGGCTACTACCAAAAGGCGCTCGACCGCCAGGCCAGCATGGCCCAATCCGCCGCGGACGGCCACGTGAAGACCAGCTTCCTGGGCCTGAAAGCTTCCATATCCAACGACAAGATCACCGAAATGCTGTCCAAGGTACGGGCGAATGCACCGCGCTCCCCCGCCGCCTCCAAGGCCCAGTTCACCATCGGCGAAGTATGGGAAAGCCAGGGGAACTCCAGCGGCTCCAGCAAGGCGATCGCCGCCTACAAGGAGTTGATCCTCGAATTCCCCGATAGCAAGGAAGCCCCGGAGGCCCAATTCCGCATCGGCAAGATCCTGCTGGACGAGGCCCGCCGCGGCAACCAGGACCAGGCCAATCTCGACCGCGCCAAGGAAGCCCTGCAGGACTACGTCCGCATCTATCCCGGCCACCACCGGAACGCGGAAGCCCGCAAGCTGATCGCGAACATCGGCAGCCAGGACATCGAGCGCTCCTTTGAAATCGCCGAATTCTACGAGCGGAAAGGCGATACCGGTTCCGCGCGCTTTTACTACGAGGAAGTCGTGAACAAGGCCAAGTCCGGCCCCCTGCATGACAAGGCGAAGGCCCGCCTCTCCGCGCTCGGCAACTGAACCGCATTCCCACCGCCCGTGCCCGTCATGCGCTCCGCCCTGCTCCTGCCCCTCGCGGCCCTCGCCTTCTCTTCCTGCGCCGGTTACCAGCTTGGCGGCGCGAAACCCGCCGTGCTCGCGGAAGTCCGGAACATCAACATCCCGATGTTCCGCAACGACACCCTGCACCCCCGCGCCGAAGCCCTGGCCACCAGCGCCGCGGCCGATGCCCTGGTGCAGGACGGAACCTACCGCATCACTTCCCTCGATCAGGCCGACGCCGTGCTGGAAGGCACCGTGCGCACCATCGACTATACGGCCCTGCGGACCGCCCGCCTGGACACCCTGCGCCCGGAAGAGCTCCAGAATACCGTGACACTGACTTGGACGCTGAAGGACGCGAAAAACCCGGGCAAAACCCTGGCCTCGGGCATTTCCACCGGCACCAGCCGCTTCTTCGTGGACTCGAATCTCCAGACCTCCCGCACCAATGCCCTGCCGGACGCGCTCCAGCGCGCCTCCGAGTCCATGGTGTCCAAATTGGCCAACGGCTTCTAGGTTCCGGGGACCGGGACCGCCCGGCCCTGCGGAAATGACCACCCACCGGACCCCATGAGCGAACCCGGCCGTTTCGTGCTCGTGCCCACGCCCATCGGTAACATGGGCGATATCACCCTCCGCGCCATCGAGGTGCTCAAGGGAGCCCACCGCATCGCCTGCGAGGACACACGCCATTCCTCCCCGCTGCTGGCGAAGCTGGGCATCGGCGGCAAGCCGCTCGTCTCCCTGCACGACCACAACGAGGCACGGCGCCTGCCGGAACTGCTGGAAGCCGCGCGGGCGGGCGAAACGATCGCCGTCGTCACGGATGCGGGCATGCCCGCCGTTTCGGATCCCGGCTACCGGGTGGTCCAGGCCTGTATCGCGGAGGGCATCCCCTTCGAAGTCCTGCCAGGCCCTTCCGCCGTACTCACCGCCTTGGTCGGCTCGGGTTTCCCTGTCCACGCCTTCCGTTTCCTCGGCTTTCTGCCGCTGAAGAAAGGCAAGCGCCTCGCCGCGATG
>CBFGVD010000377.1:0-4108 GCA_965651965.1 uncultured Verrucomicrobiaceae bacterium
CTGCCGGTGCTGCTCTGCCAATCTGGATAGCGCGCCGCCGAGATCCCCGCAGTTCCGCGGGGCACCCTCCCGATCCCGCCTGGCAAGCATTTCCACCAGATGCAATGCTTTGTCCGCCGTTTCCACCATTGCACCGGCCATCGGCCGCAGCGGGGAGGGCAACTCCGCCGCATGATCCGCGAAACTTCCGGCGAGCATCCGGATCCCTGCCAAGGGGGATTTCAGGTCGTGGATCAACACATCCACCGAGTTCCGCTGCTGCTGCCGTGCCGTGCCAAGCTCGATGCGCTCCGCCACCAGGGCGGTGAAGTCCCGCGCCATTTCCAGTTCTTCCGCCGTCCAGTCCCGCGGCACGCTGTCGATGGCGCAAAAAGCTCCATAGAGATGCTGGTCCGGCCCGATTAGGGGGAAGCCGAGGTAGGCGATGACTCCCAGATCCTCCACCGCGCCGTTTCCGGCCACCAGGGGCTCCAGGCGTGCATCCCGGATCACCAGGGGGCGGCGCAGCGCCACCGCGTGCTGGCAGAAAGAATGGCTCAAAGGGCTTTCTCGTGTGGTGGCATAGGGCTGCGGCAAGCCGCAGGCACCCGCGAAAACCTGGCGCTTTTCATCCACCAGCGAAACGAGGCAGACCGGCACCCGCAACATCCGCGCGGCAAGCGAGGTGATTTTTTCAAACCCCTGGTCCGGCGGGCCATCGAGCAAGCCGGACGCGGCCAGGGAGGCCAGCCGGGCGGGATCGGGGAGGGGAGGGGGAACGCTCATCCGGTTTCCGGAGTATTCCTTTCTTCCGTCCGCGGCAAGAATCTCCGTGAAACACCCCCGCCGGCCGGTGCGGGTTTTATATTTCGGAAAACCGGAGGACACCGGCGTACAAACAAAAAGGCGGAAGGGGTTCCTTCCGCCTTTCCGGTGAAATCCGGGGTGTTTCAGCCCTCTTTGCCGCAGCACTGCTTGTATTTTTTCCCGGAACCGCAGGGACAAGGGGCGTTCCGGCCGAGTTGGTCGATGTCGAAGCTCGGCGGCCGGCGCTTCGGCAGGTTCAGCTTGATTTCCCCGCCATCGGCCTCCTCGATCAGCACATTGCCCGAGCTGCCGGTGGATGCCATGTTCGCCCGGCCGACCGGCGGCTCGCCGCCCTGGAGCTGCTGGGGCATGCCGTGCAGCTGACGGAGGATCGCCTCCAGATTCCCCGCGGAGCGGAAGAGGTTCTGCAGCGCTTCCTGCTCGATGTTCGCCATCAGCGTCTCGAAGAGATCGTAGGCCTCCACCTTGTACTCGATCAACGGGTCCTTCTGGCCCTGGGCGCGCAGGTGCACGCCCTCGCGCAGCGCATCCATGTTGTAGAGGTGGGCCTGCCATTGGCGGTCGATCGCGGCCAGCATCATCCGCCGTTCCTCCGTTTCGAGGATTTCCGGCGGCAGCCCGTCCACCCGCTTCTCGTAGGTTTCCTTCACCCGCTGCATCAGGAATTCCGCGATTTCCTCCGCGGATTTGGAGGTAAGGTCCAGATCCTCCGGCGTGACGCGGATGGGCAGGGTGCTGTTCACCCAGTGCAGCAGTTCGTTGTAATCCGGGTTCGAGTCGTCCCGCTCCGCCAGGAAACCCTGCACCTTCTGGGGAATGACCTTCTCGATGATCTCGTTCACCAGCTCGCGCGGTTGCTCGGTGGAGAGCACCTCGTTGCGGTAGCCGTAAACGACCTCGCGCTGCTTGTTCATCACGTCGTCGAATTCCAGCACCCGCTTGCGCCAGGTGTAGTTGCGTTGTTCGACGCGCTTTTGGGCCGTCTCCACGGACTTGTTCAGCCAGGAATGCTCCAGGGCTTCGCCCTCCTGCATGCCGAAGCGTTCCATCATTGCCGTCATCCGGTCCGCAGCGGCGAAATTCCGCATCAGGTCGTCCTCGAAGGAAATGTAGAACTGGCTCATCCCCGGGTCGCCCTGGCGGGCGCAGCGGCCGCGGAGCTGGCGGTCCACGCGGCGGGATTCGTAGCGTTCCGTGCCGATGACGAAAAGGCCGCCGGCTTCCGCGACACCCTCGCCCAGCTTGATGTCGGTGCCGCGGCCCGCCATGTTCGTGGAGACGGTCACCGCACCGCGCTGGCCGGCATTCGCGACGATCTCCGCCTCCTGGCGGTGATATTTCGCATTGAGCACGGTGTGCGGGATCTTGCTCCGCTTGAGCATGCGGGAAACGGTCTCCGAGGCTTCCACCGAGGCCGTACCGACGAGCACCGGCTGGCCCTTGCCGTGGGCTTCCTCGATCTTCTTGATCACCGCGTTGTATTTCTCGCGGCGGGTCTTGAAGACCTGGTCGTTCAGATCCTTGCGCTGGTTCGGCCGGTTCGTCGGGATCGGCAGCACGTCCAGCTTGTAGATGTCCGCGAATTCCGCCGCCTCCGTCTCGGCGGTACCCGTCATGCCGCCGAGCTTTTCGTAGAGGCGGAAGTAGTTCTGGATGGTGATGGTGGCGAAGGTCTGCGTCTCCTTCTCGATGGCGACGCCCTCCTTGGCTTCCACCGCCTGGTGCAGGCCGTCCGACCAGCGGCGGCCCGGCATCTCGCGGCCGGTGTTCTCGTCCACGATGATCACCTTATCGTCCTTCACCACGTACTGGACGTCCTTTTCATAGACGCAGTAGGCTTTCAGGAGCTGGGAAATATTGTGCATCTTCTCCGCCTGGCTATCCAGCTTCTGCTGGAGCTGCTCCTTGCGGATGGCGCGCTGTTCCTCGTTGAGGCTGGTATCCGCTTCCAGGTCGGCGAAGAGGGTGCCGATGTCCGGCAGCACGAAGGCGTCCGGATCGCCGGGAGCCAGGAATTCGCGGCCCTTTTCCATCAGGTCGGAATCGTGGCTCTTCTCGTCGATGGTGAAGAAAAGCTCCTCCTTCAGGGCGAAGAGTTCCTTCTTCTGCGCGTCCTGGTAGAAGGAAAGCTCGGTCTTCTCCAGCAGGCGACGGATCTCCGGCTCCTGCATCATGCGCATGAGCTGGCGGTTCCGCGGCTGGCCCAGCTTCACCTTGAAAAGCGCCCGCCCGGCCGCCTCCATGTCCCCGGCCTCCTGCTGCTTCTTCGCCTCGGCCATCAGCTCGTTGCACAGCAGCGTCTGCTGCCTCACGATCTGCTCCACCAGCGGCTTGTATTTGTCGAACTGGTGGCTGGAGACGGAGGAGGGGCCGGAAATGATCAGCGGCGTCCGCGCTTCGTCGATGAGGATGGAGTCCACCTCGTCGATCACCGCGTAGTAGTGGCCGCGCTGGACCTGCTCGTCCTTCGTGGAGGCCATCCCGTTGTCGCGCAGGTAGTCGAAGCCGAACTCCGAATTCGTCCCGTAAGTGATGTCGCAGGCGTAGTGCTCGCGGCGGTCCCAGGGCGGCATCTGGTTCTGGATGCAGCCGACCGTCAGGCCCAGGAATTTGTAAAGCGCGCCCATCCACTCCGAGTCGCGGCGGGCCAGGTAGTCGTTCACGGTGATGACGTGCACGCCCAGGCCGGTCAGTGCGTTCAGGTAGGTGGGGATCGTCGCCACCAGGGTCTTGCCTTCCCCGGTCATCATTTCCGCGATCATCCCGCGGTGCAGGGCCACGCCGCCGATGAGCTGGACGTCGAAGTGGACCATCTCCCACTTCAGCGGCTGGTCGCAGACGTCGATGGTGCTGCCGCACATGCGGCGCGCGCCGTTTTTCACCACCGCGGCGGCTTCCGGCAGGATCTGCTCCAGATACTTCGCCCGGGCCGGGATGAATTGCGGCTCGATCTCGTGGAAGGCGGCCTTCGCGGCCTCGATGGAGGCCACGGTGGGCTCCACCTTCGCCGGCAGGGTGGGGAATTCTTCCCGCAGGCGCTCCAGGCGGTCTTCCATGTATTCCGCGGCCTCCGCCAGCCCGGCGGCATCCATGCGCTCGAGCTGCGGCTTGGTCGCCGTTTTCAGTTCGTGGTAGCGGGAAAGGTGCGCCTGCCACTTGGCCGTCATTTCCCTCAGCTTCTCCTCGGGCTCCCGTTGCAGGGCCTCCTCGATTTCCTTGATGCGCTCGACGGTCGGACGAATGCGGCGGATTTCACGCTGATTCTTCGAGCCGACGATTTTCTGGAGAATCCACTTGATCA
>CBFGVD010000378.1:0-4075 GCA_965651965.1 uncultured Verrucomicrobiaceae bacterium
CGCTGGATTTGCCGGTGCTTCCGATGCATGCTGGCGGCATGTCCGCCCTTTCCAAACTCGGCGAAGCGCGTATCGACGAGGCGATCGCCAACGCGAGCTCCGTCAGCCGCCGCGACCTACATGTTAGAATCAAAGTGAGATGACTAGGATCGGAGAAGCATTTCGTTAAGAGATCCAAAAGCCATGAACGCTAAAATTATTGTCCCGTTGTTTTTCTTTGCTCTTCAGGTCATGCTGGCTGCCGATCCGAATAAAGAAGACGGCCTTTCATGGATTGCGGAGGAAACCAGAAAGGTTGAAATCAAGCTGGATGTTCTTCGGGATAGGAGCCTGCCCGGATTCTCTGTTAAAAACGTGTCCGCGGTCGACGCATTTAGCTATTTGTTCGACAGATTGTCAAAAGAGCATGACTTGAACTTCGGGGTGATGATTGAAGAGCAGAAGAATCCGATGACGATCAAAAGGAGGAATCTGAATCACTCGAAAAAGGTGACTCTGGAGCTTGATGATGCTTCGGCTGATGCTATTTTTGGATCTTTGATCAATATGACCCAATGGCATTGGTCGTATGGTGATCGTGGCCAGTTGGTTATTCATGCATGGCAGCGCCCTCAGCTAATGGAGGAAAAGGAGTGAGATCCTGACCAAAGCCGAGCTGCAGGGCGGGCAAGACGCTGGATTTGCCGGTGCTTCCGATGCATGCTGGCGGCATGTCCGCCCTTTCCAAGCTCGGCGAAGCGCGCATCGACGAGGCGATCGCCACCGGCGAGCTCCGTCCCCCGCCGCCGGGAACGAGCTTGGACCTGGAGAGCTACTTCGCCGTGCCGGGCGAATGGAGGGCGGCTTTCGCGATGCTCAAGGGCCAGGGATTCGTCCCGCCGGAACTGGAACTCCTGAAACGGGCGGCGGAGCTGGAGGAGGAACTGGCCGGCTGCGGCGATGCGCGGACGCGCGTGAAGCTGCGCCGGGAGATCGACGAACTCCGCGCCGGCTACAGCATGGCGCGGGAACGGATGGGCCAGGGAGGGTCACTCCCCTGAGAGGAAGCCCGAGAGGGCCTTCCAGTAATCGCCGAAGGCTTCATACTGGGGGAGGTGACCGATGCCCGGCAGGGCGACGAGCTTCGCCCCCGGAATCGCCTCCGCCGCGGCCTTGCCCAGCTTCTGGTACTGCCCGAGCGAGGCGGCGACTTCCGGACTGGCGCGATCCTTGCCGATGGCAGTGCGGTCGCGCTCACCGATGATCAGGAGGACGGGTACCTGCAGATCGCCGAATTCATGCACCACCGGCTGGGTGAAAACCATGTCCGAGGTGAGGGCGGAGACGCGCGCGAGGTGCTCGCGGTCCGGGCCGATGGCCCACCCCGCCTGGAGAGCCAGCAGAGGATCGTATGCCGCTTTCCATTTCCCGTCGAAATAGGCCTTGGTCATGTAGGCGCGGATGGAGTCGGGCGTTTTCTTCATCTCCGCGGCGAAGGAATCGTCCACCCCGGCGTAGGGGACGAAACGCTTCCAATCCTCCAGGCCGATGGGGTTCACGAGCACCAGTTTTTCCACCCGCTCCGGAAACATGAGGGCCAGGCGGGTGGCGACCATTCCGCCCATCGAGTGGCCGACCACGGCGGCGCGCGGGATATCGAGGCGGTCCAGCAGGGCGCGCAAGTGCAATCCACAGGCGTGGAAGCTGTACTGGTAGTCCGCCGGCTTGCTCGATTTGCCGAAGCCGATCTGGTCCGGGATGATCACGCGATAGCCCGCGGCGGCGAGCTTGTCCGCGGTGGGTTGCCAGTAGGCGCCGGAGAAATTTTTGCCGTGCAGCAGCAGCACGCTGCGGCCGTTTCCTTGCTCCGGCTTTACATCCATGTAGGCCAGGTCCAGCTCCTTCGCCTGGTCCTTCACGTTCAGATGCCGGACTTCGTAGGGATAGGGAAAGTCGCGGAGGCTCGCGTCGAGAGGCTTGAATTCCCCGGCAGCCAGGGCGGGAAGCAGCAGGGCCAGGCAGAGGAGCGGCAGTTTCATGGTTTTCGCTAGACCCGCAGGGCGGTTGCCGCAAATGGAAACATGTGCTGGAAATCCAGCATTCGAGCTTGCGCGTGCACGGGTTTAAATGCTATTTTTCCAGCATGAGATCTTTTGCTGCGTGCAGGTTGCTGACGGCCGTAAGCGTTGCGTGCCTCCTTTCCGCCTGTCTCGGGCCCTTCGCGAGGAACCGGGAGAGCCCGCCGGACATCGACCCGCCTGTAGGAGATCCACCCGTGCACCGCCGGGAGGCCTATCCCACCGCGCTGCCGGTCCCGGGCCGGGCCGGGCTCGTGTTCAGCCCCTTCGATAACCGCCTCATCGACGTGAAGGGATTCGCAAGCGGTACCCTGGTGTCCGATCCGGCTTACCCGCGCGAGGCGGGGAAGTTCTTCCGGGTGCCTTGAGGCGGCCCTGCCCCGATTGATCTTGCCTGCCCCGCAGCCGGGCTGCTTCCTTCGCTTGCATGGGCGGCGGAGCCGGTCCGTTAGGACTTCTCCGCTTGCTTCTCAGGCGCCGCACCGTAATCGCTCACCAGTTCATCGTGGGTGTGGTTCACGAAAACCGAACTACCGAAGGGGTGGTGGTCGCCGAGGACGCGTTTGATCCCTTTTTGCCAGAGATCGAGCATGCGGGCCGCGGCCTGGGCGGCGAGGATCACAGAGGAGGGATTGGCCTGATGAAGGAAATCCGCCTCATGCTGCACGGAATCTTCTTCCCGTTCGATATGATGGAGCAGGGCCTCGAGCTTCTCCAAGCGCACGGCATCTGGCTCTCCGCGGGCGAGGGACTCCTCGAAATTCCGCTTCAGGGCCCTTTCTTCGATTTTCAGGGCATCCAAGCGTTTGCGCAGGTCGTAGCCCGCGGGCAGGCCGATCTCGAGAATGTCTTTTTCGAGGGTTTCGAGTTTCGCTTCCACTTCCGCGATCTTGCTCTGGAGGAGCGTGGCGATTTCCTGACTCGATTTCATGGGAGATGCTTGCAATGGTTCCACCCTGCACCATAGCCGCATTTTCCGCTCCGCACCACGCCTTTTTCCCGACGTCGGGGCGGATGGCATTTCCGACGCCGCACGCGGATTGTAATGGGAGCCCCCCGGCGCCGGGAGTAAAAAGGGAAAGTTATGAAACCTCCTGCCGTCTTTGGTCTGGTTCTCGCAGCGGTGCTCGCCACCCTTGCCATCGAGGAAAGCCGTATCGCCTCTCTCCGCGCCCGGCTGGAGCAGGCCCCGCCGGTGAAACCCGCCGCGGCTTCCGCAGCTCCGTCCGCTCCGGCGGCCGCGGTGCCGGAGTCATCCCGCCCGACCCGCGCGGGCGAAAGGCCGGCCGCGCCCGCAAGCGGGGCGAAAGCCGCGGAAGGCGACGAATCCGGCGACTTCGCCCGCACGGTGCGGAAGATGTGGGACAATCCCGCAGGAAAATCGATGATGAACCAAGGGGTGAAGATGGCCGTCGCGATGATGTACGGCGACTTCATCGACGGGCTGGACCTGAGCAAGGAGGAGGCCGATTACTTCCGCGGGCTGCTGGGAAAGGAGATGACCGACCAGCAGGAACTGGGAATGAAGATGATGGGGGCGAGCCAGGAGGAGCGGATGGAACTCGCCGCGGAGATCGCGAAGCGAGCGAAGGAAAACGAAGAGGCGGTCAAAACCTTCCTGAACAGCGAGGACGACTACCAGAAGTTCCAATCATTCAAGGAGCGGCTTCCCGAGCGCCAGCAGCTCGAAGGGATCCGCACCCATCTGGCCTCCCAGCAGGCACCCTTGGACGCCGCTGCCGAAGAAAAACTGTTGGACGCCATGCATCGCGCGCGCAAGCAGGCGAACGCCACCGATTTCAGCGGTCCCGGGGGCTTTGAGGAACTGGCGGGGGGCAACGCGGTGGCTCGCTTCGAAGAGGACTGGGCCCGTCAGCAGGAAGTCGTGAAGAAGGAAGTCGGTAACGTGCTCGACGAAAAGCAGATGAAAGCGTTTCTCGAATACCAGGAGCAGATGAAGGAATTCCAGCTGATGGGACTGAAAATGATTTCCGGGCGGCAGGAGGCGGAAGGGGAGG
>CBFGVD010000379.1:0-4049 GCA_965651965.1 uncultured Verrucomicrobiaceae bacterium
AAACCCAAAAAAAAAAAAAACCAAAAATAACCAAATAAATTCCCAAAAAAATAAAGCCGAGGCTGCGGATTTTCCCCCGTTTCCAACATCCGTCCTTTTTATGAAAAGCATTCCCGTTTTCCTGACCTGCGCCGCCGCCACGGCGGGCGCCCACCCGGTGTCCTTCGAGGATGCCTGGCAACTCATGCTCGGCTCCACCGATTCCGTGCAGAATTTCGAGCTCTACCACTCCTATAGCCCGAAGGCCGCCTTCGGCTTCCATGCGATGCGTTTCGAGGACGAGCGCGACGATGATTATTTCGCCGCGCTCCAGCACAACTGGCTCCTCAAGCGCTGGAACCTGCCGGAGGCGCAGGCGAACCTCTACTTCGGCCTCGGAGCCGGGGCGGCGAAGCAGGACGGAGAGTCCTTCGCCCCCGCCGGGCTGGGCTTCTTCCGCGCGGACTACGAGACGCGGCGGATCTACACAGCCTTCGAGTCGAAGCTCATCGGTTCGGAGGATGTGTCCCGCGGCGTGACGAGCCTTTCCTTCGGGGTCGCGCCGTACAAGGCGGAATTCGAGGAGCTGAACACCTGGCTGATCGTGCAGCTCGAGCACGTCAGCGGCATGGAGGACGACCTGGAGGTCATCCCGAAGGTCCGCCTCTTCAAGGGACCCTATTTCCTCGAATTGGGCTGTTCGCTTGATGGCGACCCGCTCGTGAACTTCATGATCCATTTCTAACAAAAAAAGAATCACGCATATGAACCATTCCATCATTCTCAGCCTCTTGGGTGCCTGGCTCTTCCTTGCAGGGAGCGCCCGCGCCGCCACCGACCGCGTCATGACGGTGAAGACCACCGTGGACGGCATGGTCTGCTCCTTCTGCGCGCAGGGTATCATCGCCCATTTCAAGAAACACCCGGCCGTCTCCAAGGTGCATGTGGACCTTTCCCGCAAGCTGGTGCTGCTGGAGGAGAAAAAGGGAGCGTCCATCAGCGACAAGGACATCACCGAATTCATCAAGAAATCCGGCTTCGAGCCGAAGAAGGTCCAGCGCGTGAGCGATTCCTTCGAGAAGGTGAAGAAGGAGTAGCCCGCGGGCGTTTTACAGGGACTTTACGGACAAAGCCCGGTTCTCACCTTATAAAGCGGGGATGAGAACCGCGCCCTGTCTGTTCGCCCTCGTCGTCATTCCCGTTTGTACCGCCGAAGAAATCCCGGTCACGCCCCATGTCGATTCCGTGGGCCTTTTCAAGAACGGCGTGGCGGTGGTGCGCGCCTCCTTCGAGGCGAAGCAGGCCGGGGTGTACCGCTGGGACGACCTGCCCAGACCCATCCACGGCAGTTTTTGGGTGGAGAGCGAGGGTGCCGTGGGCGTGCGTTCCACGACACGAATGGTGGAAGAAACCGACAAGGCGGAGACTCCTGCCGGGAACCTGCAGAAGGACCTGGCGGGCAAGATGGTCACCGTGAAACTCAAGGCGAGCGCGGGCATCCCGGAGCCGGAATTGCGGGGCAGGGTGTGGATGATTCCGGACGCCGCGCCACGCAAGGCGTGGGATACCTCCATGCCGGACAGCGATCCCTTCGCCCTCCACCGGACCCGTTGGGATGCCGCCGCGATTCCCGCTCCGGCCCCGGCGACAACGGGGAATTTCCTGGTGCTGGAGGAAGAGTCGGGAGGGCGTCGCTACATCGAACTCTCCACGCTGGCTTCCGTGACGGCGGAAGGTCCGTTCGGACCCTCCAGGCGAAAGGTGGAGAAACCGGTGATGATCTTCGAGGTGGGCGAAGTGCCGCGCGGGAATGGCCGCGTGCGGATTTCCTATCTGACACGCGGCATCACCTGGGCACCGTCCTATCGCATCGATCTCACCACGCCGGACAAGCTGGCCATCCGGCGCGATGCGGTGGTGCGGAACGAGCTGATGGAGCTCAAGGACACGGAGGTACAGTTGATCTCGGGGTTCCCGAACATCGAGTTCGCCCATGTGGATTCTCCCTTGTGGGCGGGCGGGACGCTTGCCGCCTTCTTCCAGCAGCTCGGAAGCCCCACCTCTGTCGGCACGGGGAGCGGCGGGCCGGTCAGCCAACAGACGGTGATGTATAATTTCATCGCCCCGGCCGCTTCCGCGCCGCCGCTTCCGTTTCCGGAAAAAAACGAAGGCGGGGACGACGTGCACTTCGAGAGCATCGGTCCGCGCACGCTGGCACCGGGGGACTCGCTTTCGCTGGAGACCGGTTCCGCCACCGCGTCTTGCGAACGCGTGGTCGAATGGGTGGTCCCGGACCCACGCGATGCGGACGGGCGCTACCTGCGGCTGACAACCGGGAAGGAGCCGGAGGAGAGCCATGCCTGGGACGCGGTGAAGTTCACCAATCCCTTCAAGCTCCCTCTAACCACCGGTCCGGCGCTGGTCACGGAGGCGGGCCGGTTCCGCGGGCAGAGTCTCAGCCGGTGGGTGAACCCCGGCCAATCGACTTGCCTGCCAATCACCAAGGCGCTCAGCATCCAGACGCGGTCCGCCGAAGTGGAGGAAGAAGACCAGCGGGAGCAACTGCGCATCGGTGGCCGGGACTACCAGCGGACGAAAGTGAAGGGTACGCTCACCCTGCATAATTTCCGCGGCAAGGAAGCCACCATGAACGTCCGCGCGGAGTTCTCCGGCGAAATGCTGGAGGCCGGGGGCAAGCCGGAGACAAGGCTGCGGGTGGAAGGAGCTGGCAGCATCAATCCCCGGCGCGAACTGGCGTGGACCTTCAAACTCGCGCCGGGCGAGGAAAAGACCCTCACCTACCGCTACTCGGTATTGGTCTATCGTTGAGACCGGCCGGAGCAGGGAACCTGGAAATTTCCCCTTGCAAATATACCTATACCCCCTATTGGTATTTGCATGCAGCGCGAGTGCCATGAAACGAAGCCTTTGCTCGGCCGGGTGAACCGGATCGCCGGGCAAGTGCAGGGGATCGGCCGGATGATCGGGGAGAACCGGGATTGTCCGGAGATCCTGCATACGATTTCGGCCGTCCATTCGGCCCTGCGGGGGCTGGAAGCGAAGCTGCTGGAGGATCACGTGCGCCACTGCGTCACGGAAGCGGCGGCGGATCCGGCGAAGCTCGACCGCCGGATGGAGGAACTGATCGAGCTGTACAAGCGCCGCCTGGCCTGATTGCCATGGATCATTCTCACCATCACGCGCCCCGCACGGAGACCCCTGCTTGCTGTGCCGGTAAGGAGCATCATCACGGCGAAGGCTCCGCGGCGGAAGCCAAACCGGGGCAGTTTTTCTGCCCGATGTGCCCCGGTGTGGTTTCGGACAAGCCGGGCGATTGCCCGAAGTGCGGCATGCCCTTGGAACAGGTGCCGCCCCTGCTTTTCGCTCCCGGCGTTTACACCTGCCCGATGCATCCGGAAATCGAGCGGGACGAACCGGGCGATTGCCCGATTTGCGGCATGGCCTTGGAGCCGAAGGCGGCGACGGATGCCGGGGAGGAGCATGCGCGGCGGGAGATCCGCGAACTTTCCCGCAAGTTCTGGATCGGGCTCGTGCTGACCGTGCCGGTAGTCCTGCTGGCGATGCTGCCGATGATCCCCGGGGTTTCCCCCGGGGCGTGGATTCCACCCCGCGTTTCGAAATGGATCGAGCTGGTCCTGGCGACCCCGGTGGTGTTCTGGGCGGGCGGGATCTTCCTCGTGAAGGGATGGCGTTCGCTCAAGGGCTGGAACCTGAACATGTTCACCCTGATCGCGCTTGGGGTAGGGGCTGCTTACCTGTACAGCGTGGTCGCGGTGCTTTTCCCGGGCTGGTTCCCGCCGTCCTTCCGGCACCACGGGGAAGTGGGGCTCTATTTCGAAGCCGCGGCGGTGATCACGGTGCTGGTTTTGCTCGGCCAGCTGCTGGAGGCGCGGGCGCGCAGCCGCACCGGCCAGGCGATCAAGACACTGCTGGGCCTGGCAGCGAAGTCCGCCACGCGCATCGCGGAGGACGGCACGGAGCAGGAAGTGCCGGTGGAGCACCTGCATGTGGGCGATCGTTTGCGGGTGCGGCCCGGCGAGAAGATCCCC
>CBFGVD010000380.1:0-4028 GCA_965651965.1 uncultured Verrucomicrobiaceae bacterium
CCTGCGCAAGTTCGAGCGCTTCGACCTGCAGGATGGCGGCGCGATCGCCCAGTACATCCACATGGGCGGCAAGGTCGGCGTGCTGCTGGAAGTGGGTGCCTCCAATGGCGACACCGCGGCGAAGGAAGAATTCCGCGATCTGGTGAAGGACGTGACGCTGCACATCGCCGCCGCCGCGCCGAAGGGCTTGAGCCGCGAGGAGATTGCCCCCGAGGTCATCGAGGCCGAGAAGGACATCTTCCGCGTGCAGCTCGCGAACGAAGGCAAGCCGTCCGAAATGATCGAGAAGATCATCATGGGCAAGATCGGCAAGTTCTTCTCCGAAAGCGTGCTGCTGGAGCAAGCCTTCGTGAAGGACCCCGATACCACCATCAAGAAGCTGGTGGAAGCCAAGGGCAAGGAAGTGGGCGATACCCGCGTGATCCGCCGCTTCGTGCGCTTCGGCCTGGGCGAATAAGCTTTCTGCTGACAACTGGATTCACCCGAATCCTCCTCCCCCTCTGACCCCACCCGCCTCCCGCTCCCGGAGGCGGGTGTTGTCTTTTCAGGCCGGACACACCACCCGGCCGGCATTCAGGAAATACGCCGCCACACCGGCAGGGGCCGTCCCAGGACCGTGCGCCCCGGATCCGGGCAGCGCTCGAAGCGCCAGACGGGCCGCGGCAATTCAAAGGCGGATTCGTCGAAGGGATCGTTGCGACCATCGCCTTCCTGCAGGGGCTGATACCACTGGATGCCGCGCTTGCCCCACCAGGCGAAGACCATCCCGGCGGGAATCCGGTCGCCCACCCGGCATTTTTCCAACGAGGCTTCGATGCCCGGCGGCTCGTCGCATGGAGAATCCGTCATGACGCTTTTCCGGCAGGGGTTGGGCGGGCGCCGGAGCAGAGCAGCACCTTCGAGCGACCCCAAGGACTCGAGCGCCACTGCAACTCCGCAGGAAGAGGGCGGAGGGAAATATCGAAATCAGCAGCAGCCCGGGACTTTGCCCAACCGCGGAAAACGGAACGCAGATATTTCATGCGTTCTATTGAACAGTATTTTTCGCCTGTGTCAAGCTACCACGGGCAAATTCAGGTGCTTTTTTGAACAGTTCGATCGCAAAAGGGAAGTAAATCTTCCTCCGACCGCGGCTGTACCGGCGTGAAGCGGCAGGGTTTCGGCATTGCGAACCCTGCAGGGCAAGCCCGGAGCCGCGCTCTACGAGGGCGAGTGGTTCCGGCTGCGGCCCGGGGCGGAAATGAACACCGACATCCTGATCGGGGACGAGGGCGGGATCTTCGCCGCCGGCGTGCTGCTCCAGTAGAAGGGCGAGGACTACTCCAAGGATGGCCGCCGCTTGGCAAAGGCGTGGTGACAAACCAAGGTCCTGAAGCCATGAGCGGCTCCTCCTTCAGCGACCTCGACGTTCCGGAAAAAGACGAAGTCCTGGGACGGATTCTCGATGCCCCCGGAATCCCGGAGGAGATCGAGCTCGAGGCGGGAGTTTTCGTGACCTTCGCGGTCCATCCGCTCTCCGATTCCGGCTTGGAATCCCTATTGGCCGCGCTGATCGGGGACTACTTCGAGGCAGCGGACCCGGCCTCTCTGGAAATCTCCACGGAGGAACTCTAAGGACGCTTCACTCCAGCCCCCACTCCACCTGCAGCTTCATCTTCTCCGCGGGCGGCGCGGTGAAGCCGATGAGGCGGAAACCCTTGTTCGGGTTCTCCCGGTCCGTGGGCGGCTTCAGGGAATACTCCTCCCAGGAACCGCCGGTCTTGTCCTTGCGGGCGAGCACGAGGCGCTTGCCGGATTGTTCGAGGATCACGCGGTCGCCATCGATCTCCGGCTTGGCCTTGGTGACGACGGCCCAGCGGACGGGCCCGGCGGGCTTTTCGAGCACATCCGCAATGGCGACGGTGCCGTCCTTCGACCAGCGCACGTGGCGGCGGACCTTCGCGGCCTGGCCTTCATAGGCAGGGGTCAGATCCACGGTGATGTTCGGAAACCGCGGTTTCCCTTCCCCGGCTTCGATTCCCGGCGGCCGGATCTCCCGGATGATCGGGCAGCCCTTTTCCGGTGCCTCCTGCAGCTTGCCGCCGATGACCAGGGTGTTGTGGGAGAAATTGGTCAGGCGGAAATATTCCCAGCGCTGCTTCCCGAAGTAACCGGGCAGATTGTAGTTCTCCTTGCCCATGTCGTGGAACCAGCGGATGCCCCCTGCTTCATAGACAAAGGACCCGGCATCCAGGTGGCCGTGGCTGGCGGCCCCCGTGCCGCCCTTGATGGCGAGCCAGGCGGCATCCGGCGTCCAGGCGCTGCGGAAGAAAGCGAAGGATTGCTCCTCCCCGTCGAAGCCGGCGGCGAGCGGGCTCTCTCCCGCCGGCGGTGCGGGCGGCAGCCAGAGCAGGTGCAGGGGGAAGAAGCGGAGATCTCCGGTGGGGCCGCCCTTTTCCACATCCTCCAGGCCGCGCTCCAGGAGCGCGCGGACATGCCGCGCCTGGCCCGCGGATTTGAAATGCGTGGCGATCCAGCTTTGCGCCGGGGACGGGATCTCGGTGTAAGCGTTGCCGTCCGCGAAATTGAAGGCATGGCGAGTGGGGCCGGTGACATGCATCATGAAGTCCCCGCTCTTGCCGAGCAGCGGGCTGACCTCCACGGGCTGGCCGAGCGTTTCCCGCGCCGCCAGCAGGAGGATCTGGTAGTTCGTGCCGTAGTGCCAGTAGGAGGGCCCTTCCGGGTAGGCGCCGTCCGGCTCGTAGAAAACGCGGCATTTCTCGATGAGCTCGCGGCCGTGATCGATCAGCGGCGCGCAAAGGGCGGGATCGCGCTCGCGCACCGCCTCCGCCGCCAAGGCCATGCCGGTGCCGCAGACCTGCGTCCAGTTGTTGGTCGGGCCACGCCACCAGCCGGATTTGGCATGGTGCTTCTCCACCACCCGCAGGGCGTTTTCCAAGAGGGCATCCTCATACCGTGCCCGCTGCTCCGGGGAGAGCGCGGGGTGGAGCCAATCGTAGCCGATCGCCACGGCGGCGGCCATTTCCGCGGTATCGAGGAAGTGGGAGGGATTCCAGTCCTGCAGCGCGCAGGCGGCGTCCAGCTCCCGGATCACGCGATCCTTGAAGCGGGCATCCCCGGTCGTCCGCCAGGCCCAGCCGCAGTGGAGGACGTGGTTGAGGGCCAGCCGGGACTCGGAGAGCAGCCGCTTGCCATCCGGGATGCGGTACTCGCAGGTGCGCTGGGAAAGGATCTTTTCCGCGCGGGCGAGGACATGTTGATGCAGCCCCGCGGCGAGCGGATCTTTCGCGATGAGCTCCTTGACCACAGGCTCGGCCTCGGGCGGAAAAAGCAGGCGGGGGTGGGGATCGGCATAAGCCGCCGCGGCAGCCGAGAAGAGCGCGAGAAACCATTTCATGTATGACAACTCCTACGGCCGGCGGGAGCGCAACTTTGCACATCGGGCAGTGCTTTCGCCACGATCAGAACCTCAGATCCAGCGTCACGGGGAATTCCATCGTCGGATCCGCCTGCGGGACTTCGGTATAGGCGACGGCGGGGCCTCCGGCGCGTTCTTCCACCCGGTGGTAGCCGAAGCCGCCGGTGGAGGCGGGCTCGATCACGCCGGCGGTGTGCCCGTGCTGCCAGAAACGGCTCACGCGCCGGGACTCCGCCTCGTAGGCATTCACCGGGAAGGTCTCGTAGCTGCGGCCGCCGGGGTGCACGACGTGATAGACGCAGCCGCCGAGCGAGCGGCGGTTCCAGGTATCCACCACGTCGAAGGTGAGCGGCGTGTGCACACCGATGGTGGGATGCATGGCCGACCAGGGGGCCCAGGCCTTGTAGCGCACGCCTGCCACGTGCTCCCCGCGGCGGCCGGTGGGCTGCAGGGGAATGCGGCGGCCGTTGCAAACGAGGACATGCCGCCCCTCCACCATGCCGCGGATTTTCACCTGCACGCGCTCCAGCGAGGAATCGACGTAACGTGCAGTACCCGTGGATCCGCTCTCCTCCCCCAGCACGTGCCAAGGCTCCAGCGCGGCGCGGAT
>CBFGVD010000381.1:0-4027 GCA_965651965.1 uncultured Verrucomicrobiaceae bacterium
TTGGTAAATCCGTTCGGCAAAGCACCGGTCCGCGAGGGCCGGTGCTTTTTCCGGCTCTGCCGCTTGCTTCCGGGCTCCGCGGGGCTAGGAAGGCGGCGCGCGCCATGATGAAAGCGATCCGGCTGGGCAAAGGAATCTCCTATGAAGACGGCCTGAAAGAACAGGACGCCGCGGTGGAGCGCATCCTGGAGCAAGGGGCGGAAGAATGCCTGCTGCTGCTGGAGCACGCTCCGGTTTACACCATCGGCCGCCAGCGGGACCGGTCCTCCCTGCGGGATCCCGCGACGCTGCCTGCACCGGTCTTCGAAACGAACCGCGGCGGCCAGGTGACCTACCACGGCCCGGGGCAACTGACGGGCTACCCGATCCTGGACCTGCGGGCGCGGGACCGCGACCTGCACGCGCACCTGCGGAAGCTGGAGGAAGCGCTGATCCTGGCCTGCCGGGACTTCGGCATCCCCGCCGGACGCCGGGAAGGGCTGACCGGCGTGTGGGTGGAAAACCGGAAACTGGCGTCCATCGGCGTGGGGGTGAGGAAATGGATCTCCATGCACGGCTTCGCCATCAACGTGACCGCGGAATCCCTGCTGCCTTTCTTCGCCATCACGCCGTGCGGGATCGATGGCGTGGTGATGAGCTGCGTGGCGCAGGAAGCCGGGCGCGCGGTGGAGGTGGCGGAATTCGCAGATGCCTTGGAGCCGCGGTTCCGCGAAATCTTCGCGTAAGGGCTAATCCCCCGCCCGGGAAAGCGGCGCGAGCCCGCGCTGGACCAATTGCTCGTCCACCGCGGTGGAAACGGCCTCGTCCAGATAGACGGTGAATTTCTCCTCGTCGAACTCGATGGCGTGCATGCCGTTCTCGCCCGCTTCGTCGAAGGCCTCGATCAGCGACTTCATGTCCTTGACCTCCTTCCCGTTCACCTTCGTCACGATCAGGTTCCGCAGCGGCTCGTAGCCCACCGTGGCGGGCGTGGCGATGACCCCGGCCAGAAAGACGATCCGCTGCCCGCGGGACTCGTATTTGTGCGGGTTTTCGTACACGTCCAGCAAGTTGAGCGGCGCGCGGGACTGCCATTCATCGCCGAAGGAGGCCAGCAGGGGCCGGGTGAGCTCCTGGAAGACGAGGCCGCCCTTCACGAGGTAGGCGGGAGCCTTGCCGAAGGTATAGGCGGGCACGAGCTGGTCCTTCTCGTCGCGGCGGTCGAGCACGGCCTCGATCTCCAGCGGCTGTCCCTCGCGGATCACGGACATCGCCACCTTGTCCCCGCTGCTCTTCGCCCCGCGGACCAGGTGGCTCCAAAAAAGGCGGCCGTAGTGGGGATCCTCGAAATAGCCCAGCCGGTCGATCTCGTGGCCGTCGATGGCCGTGATCACGTCGCCCTTTTTCAGCCCGGCTTTCTCCGCCGCGCTGCCCACCCGCACGGTGGAAACGTAGAGCCCGCCCTTGTCCTCCGGGAGTTTCAGCCAGGCGCGGAAATGCGTGTCATCCGTGCGGCTGGTGGAGATTCCCAGGGAGGGGAAGCCGGCGTAGTCCCCATCCGCCCCTTCGCGCACGAAGCGCTCCAGGATATCGGTGCTGGTCACGTCGCTGAGCTGGTCCTTCGAGTCGTAGCTGGTCAGCACCCCGGCCAGCTTGCCTTCCCGCAGCACGGGCAGGGAGAAGCTGTTCGCCGCGCTCTGCATGGAGGCCTTCACCTCGTAGGTGAGGAAAAACTGCCCCGGCAGGAAATTTGACACGACATCGACGCTCTGGATCGCGCCGGTGGTCACCAGCGGGATGCCGTTTTCCTCGACTTGCAAAATATCCAGGGTGTCGCCCGGTTTCGGCCGCGCGGCGATTTCCAGCGGCCGGGTGCCCTCGAAGAAGCTCTTTTCCTTCTCCGGGGATTCAACCCCGAGCAGGGCGAGGTTCGCCTCGTAATCCACGGCGACCACCTTCGCGGGGGCCAGGCGCATGCCGTCCGGGGACTCCAGCTCGATGTAGGTGGCATCCGCGGCCATTTCCGCGGTGGTGAGCACCCTGTTCCCCGCCACGATGGCGCCGAGCGAACGGCGATGGCCGGGAGAAACCTTTTCCCAAGGCTGGGCCTGATTCCACTCCTGCTGGGTGGCGCTGATCCGGGCCACGGACTTCAGCAGATCCGCCGGCCCGGGCACGGGACCCTCCGGGACCTCCACGATCACCTTCGGCGGTTCGTCCGCGCCCTGGTGGCGCTCGCAGCCGGCCGCGAGCACGAGGGGGAACAGCAACAAATAGCGCATGGAAATGGCGGACATCACTCGGTCAGATTGGAAAGGCTTTGGATCGCGTAGGTCTTCTGCACCCGCTCGTTGGCCGCGGCCACGGCGTCACCGGGGATCACCACCGGCCGGGGCGCGCCGAAGAGCTCGATGACATGGAACTCCGGCGGCGTGTCCGGGTAGAGCAGCTCCTGCGCGTGCTTCAGGCTCTTCACCGTCGTGCCGTTGATCTTGTCCACCGCCAGCCCGGCGAAACCGCCGACCTGGCTGTTCACGGGATCGCTCTCCACCCGGGTCAGCAACACGATGTCCTGCCGCTCGGTGAAGATGCCCTTCGGCAGGTAGTCGGAGTAGAGGCGGCGCACGTTCACGTCGTCGAATTTCACCGTGGCGAAAAGATTCGTGTCCAGCGGCTGGAAGACGAGACCGGCGAAAACGATGTAGCGCGGCTTCTTCTCGTACTGGATGGCATACATCCGCGCCGGGGGCAGCGGCTTCAGGGTGATTTCCTGGTCGTTCCAGGTGCCCTGGCTCAGCCAGCGCAGCTTCACCTTGTCCCCGGCGAACTTGCGTTCCACCACCTCGTTCAGGTCCACCTTCTCGCCGTCCAGCAGGATCTGCCCGGCACTGTCGATCTCGTGGCCGTCGATGGTCAGCAGCACGTCGCCGGGCTTGAGGATGCCGTCGCAGGCACCGCTGGGGGTCACGTCCGTCACGAGCACGCCCAGGCCGTCGTCCGGCAGGCGCAGGGCCTTGCGCATGGCGGGATTGAAAAGCGGGAAGGTGGAAACGGCGAGGTCCACGTAGTGATCGTAGCTGCCGTCCTCCACGTCTTTCAGGAAGCGGCGGATCACCGGCGTGGGGATGATGTAGCCGGTATTGTCCGCCTGGCGCAGGCCCTGGAAGGCCACGCCCACCACCTTGCCATCCTGCAGCACCGGGCCGCCGGAGTTCCCCGGGTTGATCGCGGCATCGATCTGCACGATCAGGTGCTGGTCCGCGCGGGAGTGGGAGTAGGCGGAGAAATCGATGCGGGACACGACGCCGCGGGTCACGGAAAGCCGCTCTCCGCCGATCGGGTAGCCGATCACGCGGACCTGGCTTTCAAGCTCGGGCACCTCCCCGAAACCCAGGACGGGGAATTTCTCGAAATCCGAGAAATCCTCCACCTCCAGCATCGCCAGATCGCAATCGTGGGCGATGAACTTCACTTTCGCCGGATACTTCCGCGGGCTGCCGTGGACGGTGATGAGCAGTCGGCGCTCGTTTGAAACCACGTGGGCATTGGTCAGGAATTTGTTTTTCCCGATCAGGAAACCGGTGCCGATGCCGCCGCCGAAGCGGCCGCTATTCCAGGGCGTGGAGTAGTCCGGCACCTGCACCGCGGCCTCGATCCGGACGACGGAGCGATAGATATCCGAAGGCGCGCCCGCCGGGGTCTCCGGGATCGGGGGCGTGTCCTTCTTCTGGGCCAGCGCCGGGCCGGCGAGGGCGAAAACGAGCAGTGCGAGGGATCGCGCGAGCATTGCCGCGAAGGCTAGGGAGGAATGGCGGCGGTGCAAGGGGAATGGAGGGGAAGGAAACCCCGCGGACCAGGCACGATGCCGCGGAGCCCATGGACCGCGGCGGCACGACGCCGCGTTCGGGAAAAGTCGGCTTCCACCCCACGTCTTCCACGGAATCGACATGTCGATTCCGCACCAGCGTCCCCGGTCCGCCGGGCCCCCGATCCGAAAGCGCGGTCGTGCCCGCGCAGTCCCTATCCCCTCTTTTAGCTCCCTCCCTCC
>CBFGVD010000382.1:0-4026 GCA_965651965.1 uncultured Verrucomicrobiaceae bacterium
ACCGCCGCCGCGGTGCTGGAGGGCCGCTGACGCGGCGGGAGGAGACGGAAGACTTCAAGACGCAAAGGCCGGAGGCGCGGATCGCGGGACACCGCCCGGTCCGAATTCCGCAATCCGGATTCCCCGCCGTCACCCTTCCATCAGCTCCGCCGCCAGCCAGCGCTCGAAGGCCGGGTGATCTCTCAGATCATACTGCCAGGAGCGGAAGCCCAGCCGCTTGCCCGTCTCGATGTTCGGCCCCAGATCGTCGATGTAGCGGGTCTCCGCGGGCTTCAGCCCGTGGCGCTCGATCGCGTGGCGGTAGATCGCCTCGTGCGGCTTGATCGCCTTCGCCTCGTGGGAAAGCACCGCTCCCTCGAAATGGCGGAAGATCCCGTAGGTCTCGAAGATCCACGGGCAGTGGATGCCGTTCGTATTGGAAAAAAGGATCAGCCGGTGGCCCGCCGCGGCCAGGCTTTCCACCGTCCGCCACATCGGCTCCACCGGGGTGAAGATGTTCCGCCACGCATGGATGAAACGGTCTTCCCCGATCCGGGCTCCCAGGCACCCGATCGCCCAGGGCACGTAGTCCTCGTTCCCGATCAGCCCGCTTTCGAAATCATCCTTCTTTTCCAGCAAGGCCATCATCCGCTCGACCGCATCGGGAGTGCCGGGCGGCAGGAGCGTGGCCAGGGATTTTTCGAAGTGGAAATCCAGCAGCACTTTGCCGATGTCGAAAAGGAAGGTCATGTCCCCGGCAAGCTGCGGCGTGCCCCGCCGGATTCCAAGTCCCGAGCCCGCGCCGGCCGCCGCAATAATGCGGAGAAAGTGAAAATAATTTCGCTCCCGGTTGACCGCTTCGCCGACCCGCTGTTCATTGCAAAACATGCCCGATCCTTCAGCCGCGGCCCCTCCGCAACTTCCGGACAAGGATGTTTCCGAGTGGCTCCGTGACCGCCGCGGCCATTTCGACCAGCTGGTCTCCGCGGTGGAAGATTATGCCATCTTCCTCTTGAGCCGGGAAGGGCACATCCTGGATTGGAACCGCGGCGCGGAAAGCCTGAAGGGTTATGCCGCGGAGGAAGCCGCCGGCCGCCACTTCTCGATCTTTTATTCGGAGGAAGACCGCGCCGCCGATCTCCCGGGGGAGGAGCTCGCCGTCGCCACCGCCACCGGGCGCTTCGCGGCCGAAGGCTGGCGCTATCGCAAGGATGGCAGCCGCTTCTGGGCCTCCGTCACCATCACCGCCATCCGTTCGGAGTCCGGCGCGGTCGAAGGCTTCCTCAAGATCACGCGCGACCTGACCGAGCGCCGCGAGGCCGAGGAAAAGCTCCGCGAGAGCGAGGAGCGCTTCCGCCTGCTGCTGGAAAGCGTGCGGGACTACGCCATCTTCACGCTCGATCCGGAAGGGCACGTGACCAGTTGGAACAACGGCGCGCGCAGCATCAAGCAATACGAGGACGGGGAGATCCTCGGCAAACACTTCTCCATCTTCTACCCGCCGGAGGCCTTGGCCATCGACCTGCCCTCCTCCCTGCTTGCCAGGGCGCTGAAGGATGGGCGCGTGGAAGACGAGGGCTGGCGCGTCCGCAAGGACGGGAACCGCTTCTGGGGGAACGTGGTGATCACCGCCCTCTATGATCCCACCGGCGAGCTGCGCGGCTTCGCCAAGATCACCCGGGACCTGACGGACCGCAAGCAGGTCGAGCAGCTCCGGGAGAGCGGCAAGCGCAAGGACGCCTTCCTCGCCACCCTCGCCCACGAGCTGCGCAATCCCCTCGCCCCGATCCTGCCCGGCGTGGAGCTCATCGCCCGGAACCCGGGCGATACCGCCGCGGTGGCACAGGTCGGGGAAATGCTGAAACGGCAGGTCGGCCAGATGGCCCGCCTGATCGACGACCTGCTCGACATGTCCCGCATCACGGCGGGGAAAATCGAGCTGAGGAAGAGCTTCATGCCCGCGCGGGATCTGGCGGAAATGGCCATCGAGACCGCCCGCCCGCTGATCCGGGAGCGCGGCCACAAGCTGGAGGTGGAGGTCTCCCCCGGCCTCCGCGCGGAGGTCGATCCCCACCGCCTCGCGCAGGTGATTTCCAACCTGCTCACCAACGCCGCGAAATACACCCCGCCCGGCGGGGAGATCCGCCTTTGCCTGCGGGAAAATCCCGCCGGCGTGCTGGAGATCCTGGTGCAGGACAATGGCATCGGCATCCCGAAAGCCCTGCAGCGCTCGATCTTCGAGCTCTTCGACCAGGGCATCTCCGGCTCCGCGGAGGGCCTCGGCATCGGCCTGACCCTCGTGCGGACGCTGGTGGAAATGCACGGCGGCTCCGTGACCGTGACCAGCGCCGGGGAGGGCCTCGGCAGCGAGTTCCAGGTGCGCATTCCCGCGGCGTTGCAGGCCACCGCCCCGCCGCCGCTGCCCCCGCCCGCGGCGCGCTCCGGCCCGGTGCGGGTGCTCGTGGCGGACGACGGCAGGAACGCCGCCGATATCCTCGGCCTGTTCTTCCGTTCCGAAGGCATGGAAGCCCGGGTCGCCTACGACGGGGAGGAAGCCGTCCGCGCCGCGGCGGAGTTCGCCCCGGATTTCGCCTTCCTGGATCTCGGCATGCCCAAGCTCGACGGCTACGAAACGGCCCGCCGGATCAGGAAAATGCATCCGAAGGCCGTTCTCGTGGCCCTGAGCGGATGGGGCGGGGAAGAAGATCGAAAGCGTTCGGCGGACGCCGGTTTCGACGCCCATATCCTGAAACCCGCGAAGCCCGACGACCTGAGGGAGATCCTCTGCTCGCGGGCGCTGTCCTGATACGGGCGGGTCAGGCCCCGCCGCAGCGGCCCAGGATATGCCGCGCCGCGGCGATGGCCCCGGAATTCCGGCCGTGGGCGGCCAGCTTGCGCTTCATCCCGCGCCAGAGCGCGGCATCGTCCGCCAGCAGATCCGCCACCGCGCTGCGCAACGCCTCCGGGCTCTCCGCCAGGCGGCCCGCGCCGATCCTTTCCAGCAGGCGCAGGTTCCCTTCCTCCTGCCCCGGCACCAGGTGGTGGACCAGCATCGGGCAACGCGCCGCGATGGCCTCGTGCACGGTGGCCCCGCCCGCCTTCCCCACCACCAGGTGATGGGAGTTCAGCAGCGCGGGCACCTTGCGCGTCCAGCCCTTGATCTTCACCCGGCCCGGGAAGGCATCCCGGATCTCCTTCGCCCTGCGCCACAGGTGCCGCACGTTCCGCCCGAGCACGATGGTGAGGCGCGTCTTCGGCGAGGCCTGCAGGATCGCCTTGGAAATCCGCCGCACCTGCAAGCGCCTGCCGGTGGTGAAATACAGCACGCCGAAGGGCTCGCAGGGATCCTCCGCGGGCACCGGCTCCAGCCGCGCGAAGTCCGGGTGCACCGGGAAGCCCGTATCGATCAGCCGCTCCGCGGGCAGGCCGCCCTTGATCATTGCCGCGCGCGTGTAGGGATCGGAGACGATCCACTCCGCCGTCGGGGCCTTCAGCCAGGCCGCGTTGATCTCGATGGAATCCGTCACCACCGTGAAGACCGGCGGCGGATCCGCCTTCCCCTCCAGCAGGCGTTCCAGGAAGTAGGGATACAGCGGGTAGGTGGCCACCACCGCGTGCGGCTTCCAGCTTTCCACCAGTTCCCCCAGCTTGCGCTCCGGCTTGCGCATCAGCGGGAAACGCTGGCGGGTGAAGTCCACCTCGTCCGTCTTCAGATAGACCCGGTACCAGAGCCGCGGCGCGCGGGTGGTCACGATGCGGTAGGCCTTGCAGATCCACTTGGTGCTCACGGGCGCGCCGAGCATGCAGGGGTCCGCCACCCGCGCCTCCGCCCCCGCGGCCTGAAGGGCCAGGGCCAGGTTCCGGGCGGCGCTGTTGTGGCCTTCGCCGAAAGCGGCGGTGCAAATGAGAATCCGTGCAGGCATCGGCGGGTGTCGCGCCGGGTTCTTAAGGCAAAGGCGGGCATTGCGTCGAACGGCATTTGCGGCTTTTCTCGCGCGAAGCCCCCTCTCATGTCCGATCCCGAGCCGCTTCCGAAATTGCGCGTCC
>CBFGVD010000383.1:0-3998 GCA_965651965.1 uncultured Verrucomicrobiaceae bacterium
TGATGCACCAGGCTGCTGTGATTCCGGTAAAAATCGGTCTCGCCGTCGCCATTCGTGTCGTGGAGGCGGATGATACCGTTGCGCGTGAAAACCTGCAGAGTCCCGCCGACCTGCTCGATGGACAGCGGCTCGCAGAGCCCGGCGGCGATGCGGGTCCAGCGCACGCGCTCGCCCGCGAGATCGAGCCGCCAGACATCGCCCTCGAAGGTGACCACCGCGGCGGTTTCCGGGGAAAGGAACACGAGATCCGCCGGTCGGACACGGCGTTTGAAGGGATTGTTCGCGGGCAAGGGCAGACGGTCCAGCACCCAGCCGGGGCCGGATTTTTCCGCCGCCGCGACCCGGGTTTCCACGGGCTGCTTCCAGCGCGCGGTTCCGGCGGCGGGCGGGGCGGGCGTCTTGCCCGCGGGTGCGGCCTTCCCCGCTGCATAGCTCAGGGTCGCGCGGCGCTCCCGGCTGGACGCGGCCAGGCGGGCGAAGAGCTTGCCTTCCCGCGATTCCAGCTTCAGGCCGGGGTGATTCGAGACCACGTGCAGTTTCTCGGAAACCGCTTCCCGCGGGGTCGCGATCCGGAAATCACCTTCCGCGAGGAGGAAGAGCAATTCTTCCCCGCCGGCGGCGGACAAGTGCCGGTGCAGGGAACCGCGATCCGCCCGATACCATTCGGCGATCTCCACGCCTTTGTTTTCGTACAAGAGCACGCCGGTTTCCCCCGCGACCCGGTAGCCCAGGAATCGGCGGCCCGTCTCCTCCAGTCCGCCGCGGCCGGCATCGGTGCCGTACCGGGGCCGGGGATCCGTCAGCAGCTCTCCCGGCGCGGACCCCGTGCCGGGCAATGCGGGTGACAGCAGGAGCCCGCCTTCCGCCGCGGGGGGCACTTTCGCGCCGCCCTTCCGCGTCGGATTTTCCCAGGAAGCCTGGGACATCAGCACCAGCGAAACGGGCGGCCTCCCCTTCGCCGCATGGACCCACAAGGCCGGGCGAAGCAGGTCCTGATCGAAGATCACCCACTCGCCCTCCGCCGCCCGGACCAGGAGACCGCGCGCGATCACCCCGCCGCATCCCGTATCCGCCGGGCTGCCATGAACCGGCATGGAAGGATCGAAAAAAGGAGCCGCGGCCTGCACGGCGGACATCCCGCCGGCAAGCGCCAGCAGGATACGGATCCATCGGGTTTTCATGAGGGGTAGCATGGAAAAACGGGGCGGGGTTCGGCAAGCGGAGGTGGAAAATTTGCATGCAAAATACGGCGAATGGCGATCATTCTTCCGCGGATTCGTTGCACGGCCGGACTTGACGGGGTGGGCCCCCGGCGTGCGTAGAGTGGATTCCATGCGCTCCGCCCTGCTTTCCCTCTGCCTGCTCGTTTCCGCCCTGCCCGCCTTCTCGGCGGCCCCCCGGCTGAACGAAATCCAGGCCATCGGCAGCCACAATTCCTATCACGTGGCCCCGCCGCGGGAACTGGTGGAAATCATCGTGAAAACCCATAAGGGCGCGGCGGCCTGGAACTACACCCACCCGTCCCTGACGGAGCAGCTCGGCATGGGCGTGCGCCAATTCGAACTGGATATCTTCGCCGACCCGGAGGGCGGGCTTTTCGCCGATCCCCTGGCCCTGAAGCTGGCGAAACTCGCCGGCGCGGAGGATGTGCCCTTCGATGCCGCCTCGTTCCGGAAACCGGGCTACAAGGTGCTTCACGTCCCGGACATCGACTTCGGCACCACCGTGCCACTGCTCGCAGGCGCGCTGGGCGAAATGAAGGCGTGGTCCGACAAGAACCCGCGCCACCTGCCGGTGATGATCCTGCTGGAGTGCAAGGACAAGCCCCAGCCGCCGCTGCCTGCCAAGCCGGAGCCGCTGACCCGCGAGCGCCTGCTGGAGCTGGAGAAGGAGATCCTGGCCGCCATCCCGCCGGAGCGGCTGCTGAAGCCGGACGACGTGCGCGGCGGCGAGAAGACCCTGCGCGACGCGGTGCAGAAACGGGGCTGGCCGGAACTGGAGAAATCGCGGGGAAAATTCATCCTCTGCCTGGACAACACCGACGAAATCCGGGACCGCTACCTGGAAGGCAATCCCGCGCTGGAGGGCCGCCTGATCTTCGCCAGCGCGCCGGACGCGGAACACCCCGCCGCAGGCTGGTTCAAATGCAACGACCCCATCCGCGAGCAGGAAAAAATCCGCGGCCTGGTGAAAGCGGGTTTCCTGGTCCGCACCCGGGCGGACACGAACAAGCCGGATGCCCGGATGAAGGCCGCGGCTTTCGGCAGCGGGGCGCAGTGGGTGAGCACGGACCACTTCCGCCCGGATTCCCCGGTGCGGGTGGCCTTCAAGGGAGGGAAAACCGTAAGGGCGAATCCCGTGAGCAGCGGGGAGACCGGCGAAATCGCGCCTTGAGCCGGGCGGGGCGCGCGCTCATTCCCTATCAGGAATGAAGTTGCCAGCCGGAAAGAGGCGCTTCATCCTTCCGCCGATCCCGCGCGGCGGACCGCCGCGGGAAGGCGGCGTCAGATCACCCGGAAAAAATCAGCGAGGCCAGGCCAGTTCCGATGAATATTCTCCAGCGCCTCGCGTCGAAAACACTGCTGGGACCCGCCGGGACCGGCTCAGCAGCCGCGGGAAACCCCGCGGAGGAGCCGGAGGACGAGGTGCTCGTGCTGCGCGCGAAGGCGGGCGACACGAGGGCATACGACCAACTCGTGACCCGGCACCGGGGAAAAATTTACGCCATGATCCGCAATATGGTCAAAAACGAGACGGACGCCTGGGATCTCTCCCAAGAGGCCTTCATCAAGGCGTGGCAGGCCCTGCCGCGCTTCGAGGTGAAGGCGCGTTTCACCACCTGGCTCTACCGGATCGCCCACAATACGGTGTACGACTTCGCCCGCCGCCGCCGCCCGGAAGGCGGGGACGAATTGAACGACGAGCTTTTGAGCCGCGACCGGATCGACCCGGCGGCGGTCTCCACCCCTGCCGAAGCCCGCAGCCCGGACGAAGCGCTGGCCGGGGACGAGTTGCGCGCGAAAATCGAGGCCGCCCTGGCGAAGCTCTCTCCCGAACATCGGGAAGCCGTGGTCTTGAAAGACGTGCAGGGTCTGGCGTATAAGGAGATTGCCGAGGTGATGAGCTGCTCCATCGGCACGGTGATGAGCCGTCTTTTCTACGCCCGCCAGAAACTCCAATCCCTCCTCAAGGATGAATACGATGCCCGATGAAGAAATGCTGGCCCTGTGGGTGGAGGACGAGCTGACCGGCGAGTCCGCCGCCGCCGTGGACGCGTGGACCTCTTCCCGGCCGGAATGGCTGGCCCGGCGCGAGGACGCGCGGCAGATCAAACAACTGCTGCGCCGTGCGAATATGAGCCCGGCGGAGGAACCGCCGTATGCGGATTTCTTCAACTCCCGGATTTCCCGCGAGATCGCGCGCGAGGCCGCGCACTCCGCCCCGGCCCCGGCCAGGGAAAAAGGCGGCTTCTGGCGCTTCCTGCTGCCCCTCACCGCCGTGGCCGGCATGGCCTTCTGCTTCTGGGCCGGTACCCGGGTGGTGCCGCCGCAGCCCGGCCAACCGCAACCCGCGCCGGTGGCGGCCGCCCCGACTCCCGCGCTCTACATCCCCGAGCAGGGGGTCACCGCCGCCTATTTCAGTTCCGCCCCGGCCCATGCGGAGGTCATCGTGCTCGACGGGGTGGCCGCGCTCCCGGATAGCTTCGAGATCCCGGACACCGCCGCCGTGCCGGAACCGCCCCGCGCCACGGTCCACACCGAGCCCGAGCCGCGATGAACCGGAGGCAGGCGATCATGCTGATGGCCCTGGCCGGATCCGGAATCGCGGCGGGACAGACGGACCCCGGCCGGGATGTCATCGGCACGGTGACGGTAGTCGTTTACCTCGGCACGAACGGGGACGGCAGTTCCGCCGGACCGCGCGCCAAGGCGGTGCCGGAGGAAACCGCCGCACGCTTCGCCCGGGAGGAGACGCTGAAATTCGCCAAATACCTCGAA
>CBFGVD010000384.1:0-3994 GCA_965651965.1 uncultured Verrucomicrobiaceae bacterium
GGCGCGGATGGTGCGGCCGGTGTAGAGCTCGTAGTCCACCAGGATGATGTGGGCGTCATCGACCGGGAAAGGGATGTCGCTTTCCTGGAGCTTGGGATTTTCCCGCAGGTGTTCGTAATCGTCCCGGTAGAGGGAAATATCCAGGATCCCCAGGGCGAGTTCGCGGTCTTCCTCCGCCAGATGGTTGCAGAGGCGCTCCGCCACCTCGTCCCCGCGGCTGCGGATGCCCACCAGGGCGATCGGCTTGCCCGCGGTACGCTCGCGGATGGCCGCGGCCAGGGCGGCGATGCCCTGCGCGATGTCTTCGGGTCCGAGAATGCGGCTCATCAATCTTCGAAATTGCGGATTCCGATGTCGCGGCGGCGCTGCATGCCATCGAAGGATACACGGTCCGCGGCGGCGTGGGCGGCAGCCACGGCAGCCTGCCGGGTCTCCCCGCCGGACACCACCGCCAAAACGCGGCCGCCGTTGGTTTCCCAGCCGTGCTCCCCCTTGCGGGTGCCGGCGTGATAGACGCGGGCGCTCCCGGCCTGGTCCAGGCCGCGGATGAGATCCCCGCTGCGCGAGCCCTCCGGATAACCGGCGGAGGCGAGCACGACACAGACGCTCCAGCCCTCGTCGAAGGAAATCAGGTCTTCCCGCAGCTCGCCCTTCGCGCCCGCGAGGCAGAATCCGGCGAGATCCCCCTTCACCAACGGCATCACCGCCTGGCACTCGGGATCGCCGAAGCGGCAGTTGTATTCGATCACCTTCGGACCGCCGGGCGTAAGCATGAGACCGAAATAGAGGAAGCCGCGGTAGGGCAGGCCGTCGTTGCGCAAGCCGCGGACGGTGGGAGCGACGATGCCCGCCTCGATCTCGGCCAAAAGGTTCGCGGGGATCAGCTTGCGGCTGGCCACCGCGCCCATGCCGCCGGTGTTCGCGCCCTCGTCCCCTTCCCCGATCCGCTTGTAGTCCCGCGCGGGGGTGAAGATGAGGAAGCGGTCGTCCACGATGGCCGCGAAAATCGATACTTCCGGCCCGGTGAGGAATTCCTCCACCAGCACGCGGCCGGGGCCGAAGCGCTGTTTCACGAAAACCTCGTCCAAGAATTCCTCCGCCTCCTGCTCCGTGGTGCAGACGGCCACTCCCTTGCCCGCGGCCAGGCCGTCGAATTTCAACACCGTGGGATATTCCCCGCCGATGGCGGCGCGGGCTTCGGTCAGATTGGAACAGGCGACCGCCTTGCCCGTGGGGATCCCGTGGCGGAGCAGGAATTGCTTGGCGAATTCCTTGCTCGCCTCGAGCTGCGCGGATTGGAAATGCGGGCCCCAGCAGGGGATCCCGGCCTGCTCGCAGAGATTGGCGAGGCCTTCTCCCGTGACCAGATAGCTCTCCTCCCCCGCCACGCAGAGGTCGATTTCATTCGCCTGCATCCACAGCACCAGCGACTCCAGGCCGCTGGCCGCCACCGGCTTGGCCAGTTCGAAAATGGCGTCGCTGCCGGGAAAGCAGAAAATCTCAGGGCCTCCGGGGGATTCCGACAATGCCCTCACCAGCGCGTGTTCGCGCCCGCCCTTTCCCACGACGACAATCTTCATTTCCGGGGCGGTTTGTGGGGCAGCAGGGCAACGGACTCAACCCCCAAATGGCCCCACGTCATGGCGTAATGGCACGCCGCCGCCCGGCATGGGATATTGCCATCCATGCAAACCGCTCATTCCTCCCGTGTGGTTTCCCGCCTGCTGCTCGCGCTCACGCTCTCCGGCGTGTTGCACGCCTGGCTGCCCGCGGAAAGGCCGCGGCGGAAGATGAGGATGGCCGACCTGGCCCCGGAGCTGAACAAGGCGGTGCCGGTGGCGCAGGCGGTGCCGGGGGGCTGAAGATCAACCGCGGATCCAATCCTCGCATTCGAGGCCCGGCACACGCCCCAGGTGTTTCGTATTGCCCGTGACGACCTTCGCCCGCAATGCGCGCGCAATGGACGCGATCCACAAATCCGCGTCGGGAATCAGCGTGCCGGAGCGCTGGAGCAGGGCCTTGAAGCCGCCGAACAACTGCGCCCCGGCGAGCGAGATCGGCACCACTTCCAGCGTGCGGAGGAAAGCCAACACCACCTGCCGGTTTGCTGTCGGATCCTCCGACCTGGCGGCCCCGTAGAAAAGCTCCGAAGCGGTGATCTCCGAGGTGAAGACCGGCTGATAGACCGCCCGGCGACGGGCGATTACCTTCGCATTGCCGCGGAGGATGGCCATGCAGGTATCGGTATCGAGCAGATACACGGTTTACCAAGTGAGATCGAGGTCCCGGCCGCCGGAACGGCTTTCATAGAGCATGGCGATTTCCTCTTCCACCCGGAGGTCCGACTTCCATTTGCCCGCAAGGGCTTCCCATGCATCCGCAATGACACCGGGATCCTCGTGCAACCGGGCAAGAGGCACGGTGCCGACGTCACCGCGGAGGGAAGAGCCCAGGCGATGGATGATTTCGCCGTTCAGGCTGCGATTCGCCCTTTGCGCCGCCTGTTTCAGTGCGGCTCCAAGCTCCTCCGGCACCCCCTTGATCGTCAGGTTCACCCGGGCAGGGTAACCCAGAGAAACCGTTATGCAACCGTTTTGGAAACTTCGGCCCAATCCCCCGCCTCCAGGCAGCAGGGATCGGCGGCGACCCAGTGGCCCGGCTCGATTTCCCGGAGCGAAAGGTCCATGCCGACGGTCTCTTCGTAGCGCGGGTGATTGATGCGGTGACCGAAGGCGCTGCCCTTCGGCGGGTCGATGGGCGAAGGCACGTCGCCTTCCAACAGAATGCGCTTCTTTTCCAGAGAGGGGTCCGGCTCGGGAATGGCGGAGAGCAGGGCCTTCGTGTAGGCGTGCTTCGGCCGCTGGTAGATCGCATCGGCACCCGCCATTTCCACGATCTTGCCGAGATACATCACGGCCACGCGGTCGGAGATGTGCTTCACCACCGCCAGGTCGTGGGCGATGAAGAGATAAGAGAGCTTCAGTTCCTGTTGAAGTTCCAGCAGCAGGTTGAGCACCTGGGACTGCACGGAGACGTCCAGCGCGGAGACCGGTTCGTCGCAAACGACGAGCTTGGGCTTGAGCGCGATGGCGCGGGCGATGCCGATGCGCTGGCGCTGGCCGCCGGAGAACTCGAAGGGGTAGCGGTCCGCGGCGGAGGATTGCAGGCCGACGCGCTCCAGCAGTTCATCCACGCGCTTGCGGCGTTGGGAGGACGAGCCCTGGCCGTGGATGATCAGGGGTTCCTCCAGGATTTCCCGCACGCTGTGGCGGGCATTCAGGGATTCCACCGGATCCTGGAAGATCATCTGGATATCCTTGCGCAGCGGGCGCATGGCCCCGCGGCGCATGCGGGTGATATCCCGGCCGTCGAAATGGATCTCCCCTTCGTTCGGGTCGGTCAGGCGCACGATCGCCTTGCCGAGCGTGGACTTGCCGCACCCGGACTCCCCGACGAGGCCCAGCGTCTCGCCCGGCGCGATCTCGAAGGAAACGCCGTCCACCGCCTTCACCGCGCCCATCTGCCGCATGAAAAGCCCCCCGGAAACCGGGAAATGCACCTTCAGGTCGCGGACGGAGAGGATCGGGGTCATGTGTCGGTGGAGGCGTAGCAGAGCGGACAGGCTTCGACCCAATGGCCGGGCGCGGCTTCCAGGAAAGGCGGGCGCTCGCGCAGGGTGCCGCCCTGGCGGTCCATGCGCTGGCAAAAGCGGCAGCCGGGCACGAAATCCTTCAAGGAGGCCACCATGCCGGGGATAACCGGCAACCTGGATTTCCGCGGGGTCTCGAGACGCGGGATGGAGGCCAGCAAGCCGCGGGTGTAAGCGTGGAGGGGATTGGCGAAAAGGAGCTTCACCGGCGCGCGCTCCACCACCCGGCCGCCGTACATCACCACCACCTCGTCGCAGGTCTCGGCGATGACTCCCAGGTCGTGGGTGATGAGCATGACGGACATGCCCATCTCCGCCTGGAGGCGCTTCATCAGGTCCAGGATC
>CBFGVD010000385.1:0-3971 GCA_965651965.1 uncultured Verrucomicrobiaceae bacterium
CGCGCTCCGCCGGAGCATTCGAGCCAGGCGCGCGGCCATGGGATTTATTAAAACGCCCTAACCGGGCGCTACCACCTGCCGATCGCCGCCGCCGGGATCACCGCCGTGGATTCCCCGCGGCGCACTTCCTTTTTCCCGATATTGGCCGCCGGGACCTCGGCCAGGAGACAGGGGGAGGCGGCGGCATCCGCCGCGAGCACCGGGCGGTCGGCCGGTTTCAGGTATCCCTCGCAGCGCTTGCCGCCCCAGGGGTCCGCGTAGGAGAAGGCGAATCCCGCCGCGCCGCGCGGCAGCTTCGCGGGCACCGCCGTGACCGTCACGAAATGCCCCTGCACCGGCACCCACGCTCCCTTCCGCAGCACGAAGCGGCGCAGGCTGAGCACCGGCGGGAAGCCCCTCGCCAGGGAGCGGGCCATGCGGCCGTGCACGCGCTTCAGGTGCGCCTGCGGTTTCTCCCCCCGGCGGCGGAAGAGGTCTTCCAGCTCCAGCGCGGGGAGGTAGAGCGGGCGGCCCGCCTCGTTGGCCGCGGCCAGCAGGTCCTCCGCATTGATGCCTCCCTGGTTCCAGCGCATGCGGCCCCGCAGCGTGGCGGAGGGGCGCAGGCCGTGGCGGCGGATCCAATAGGAGAGCCGTTCCTTGTCTCCCCTGCCCTCCAGGGCGGCTTCCGCCGCCTGCCAGCTCCCGTTTCCCAGGCGGTAGGCGGAAAGCAGCGCCGCGGGGCCGCAGGCATTCCCGGAGATGCTGAGCTGGTTCACCGGCGGGGCCCCCGCATTCGGCGCGGCCCGCATTTCCGCCGCGGCGGCGCAGCCCGCGGCCAGGGCGAACAGCAGCGCCTCAATTCGTCGTGGGCGCGGCATACGTGTCGGAGCGGCGGTTGTTCGAGGGCTTCAGGTCGCTCGAACCGTCGGTAAGCGTGATCCGGGATTGCACCGTAGCCCCGTTCTCCGGGATGGAGAAGGGCAGCGTGTAGGTGGAGATCTCCCCGGGGCGGAGGGAGGTGATGGTCATGGTGGAGGTGACCCCCTGCGCGGTCACCTGCAGGGGCGCATTGTAGATGGTGGCCGTGCCGCGGTTCTCCACCGTCACCTGGAGCTGCATCTGGCCGTTGTCGCCGGAAGAGACGAAATTCGAGGCCACCGCCGCATCGCTGATGCCCGCGGTGCCGGAGCGGAAGATGCGGCCCAGATCCACGGTGCCGCCGCCGTACTGGTCGTCGTCCCCCGGGGCGCCGGCTTCGTTCAGGTTCCCCAGCAGGGTCTCGTAGGCCTTGGCGGAGGCGGTCTTTTGCCCGTCGTGGGAAATGGCCGCGGCCAGCACCGCCGCGCCGATGGGCGAGCTGGCGGAAGTGCCGGTGAAATACACGCTCTGGCCGCCGGTCCAGGCGGTGACCAGATCCAGGCCCGGGGCGGCGAGCGTCACGCTGCCGGTATTGGAAAAGTTCAGGTGGTTGCCGTTCGCATCCACCGCGCCCACGCCGGCCACGCCTTCGTAAGCCGCGGGGTAGGCGACCTGGTCGTAGCCCTCGTTGCCGCCGGAGGCGAAGATCATCACCCCCGCTTCCTGCGCGGTCTTCACCGCATCGTGCAGGATCGCGGAATTGCCGTAGGAGGCCATGGAGATATTGATGATGTCCACGCCGGTGTCCAGCGCGGCCAGGATGCCCTGGGCGAGCAGGAAGCTGTTGGATTGGCCCTCGTCGTTCGCGATCCGCCAGGAGTGCAGGTCCGCGGCCGGGGCGATCTGGGAAATCAGGTCCGCCACCGCGGTGCCGTGGCCGTTCCAGGCGGCGGCATCCGCGGGCGGCTCCACCAGGAAATAATTCGCCGCGCCCGGCAGCGTGGACCCGGTGTCCAGGATGCCGATTTTCACGCCCGCGCCGTAGGAGGAATTGTCCCCGGAGACGCCCAGCCAGGAGAGCAGCGAACCGCCGAAGCCGACCGCCCCCTCCTGCACGCCGTCCGCCCGCGGCGTCGGCAGGGTGACGGGGTAGATGAAGCCGGTCTCCTCCGTGCCGTCCAGCAGCGCGGCCAGATCCGCCGCGGAGAGGAAGCCCACGTGCAGGGCGTTCAAGCGGTCGATCCTGCCGAGCACGGCGATGCCCCTGCCCTTCGCGGCTTCCAGGAAGCGGTCCAGCGCCGCGCGATCGGCGAAGCGCAGGGAGCGCTGGTTTTGCAGGGCGCCGGCATCCGCGGCCTCCGTGTCCTTCTCGTAGCCCGGCCGGCGCTCCGCCCGCTTGCTGTCCCGCGGCGGGCTGAAATCGGGCGTGAACTTCGGCGGGGCGGGCTTCGGCGGACTTTCCGCCGCGTGCGTCTCATAGGACATGCGGGTGAGCCACCACCCGGCGGCCCCGCCGCCGAGGAGCACCAGCAGGATGAGAAGTCGCTGCGAACCGCGGGTCATGCCCTCAGATAAACCCGCGCGGCCCCTTCCGGTAGCGGAAATTGTCCGCCCGGGACGGATTTCCCGCACCCCGGAAACAAAAGGACGCCCGGGGGTTCCCCCGGGCGTCCTTCTGAAATCGGTGGATCCGAACCGGATCAGCGCGAGTAAAGCTCGACGATGAGCTGCTCGTTGACGAGCGGGTCGATGTCGGCGCGCTCCGGGATGCGGGAGACGGTGCCTTCCAGGGCCTCCTTGTCGAGCGTGAGCCAGTCCACCAGCGGGGAGGATTGGGTCAGGTCGATCATGCGCAGCGCGAGCTGCTGGGAGGAGGGCTTGCCGCCGACCTTGATCTTGTCGCCCGGCTTCACCTGGTAGGAGGCGATGTCCACGCGGCGGCCGTTCACGAGCACGTGGCCGTGATTGACGAGCTGGCGGGCGGCCTGGCGGCTGTTGCCGAAGCCGAGGCGGTAGCAGACGTTGTCCAGGCGGGTCTCCAGGAGCTGGAGCAGGATTTCGCCGGTCACCCCGCGGCGGCGGGCGGCTTCCTCGTAGTAGCCGCGGAATTGCTTCTCAAGCACGCCGTACTGGAAGCGGAGCTTCTGCTTCTCGCCGAGGGCGACGGAGTAGTCGCTCTTCTTCTTGCGGCCGGCGCGCAGGCCGTGCTGGCCCGGCGGGAAATTGCGGCGCTCGAGCGCTTTCGAGGAACCGAAGAGAGCCACGCCGAAGCGGCGGCTGATCTTGGTGGTAGGACCGGTATAACGAGCCATGATCGGTAAAAAGGGAAATTAAACGCGGCGGGCCTTCTTCGGGCGGCAACCGTTGTGCGGGATGGGAGTGACGTCCTTGATGGCCAGCAGCTCGATGCCGAGCGCCTGGACGGCACGGACGGCGGACTCGCGGCCGGAGCCGGGGCCCTTCACGCGGACTTCGGCTTCCTTCAGGCCGTGGCCCATGGCCTGGCGGCAGGCATCCTGGGACACCACCTGCGCGGCGTAGGCCGTGCTCTTGCGGGAACCCTTGAAGCCCATCTTGCCGGCGCTCGACCAGCCGAGCGTGTTGCCGTTCGAATCGGTGACGCTGACGATGGTGTTGTTGAACGTGGCGGTCACGTGGACGATGCCGCGGGAGATGTTCTTGGAACCCTTGGCCTTGTGGACCTTGATCTGGGTTTCCTCGGCGCCGGCGATCTCGGCGAAAATGTCGCGCTTCTTGTCGTCCTTCTTAGGAGCGGCTTCTTCCGCCTGGGGGGCGGGAGCAGCAGGCGCGGCGGGTGCAGCCGGGGTCGCGGGAGCGACGGGTGCCGCGGCGGCTTCCGGTGCCGGTGTGTTGGTTTCTTCGTCAGCCATTATCGGAAAAGTTCGGTGTTCGCGCGCTTACTTCTTCACGCCGACGGTGCGGCGCTTGCCCTTGCGGGTGCGGGCGTTCGTGCGGGTGCGCTGGCCGCGGACGGGGAGGCCGCGCTTGTGGCGGATGCCGCGGTAGCAGTTGATGGAGGTGAGGCGCTTGAGCTGGGCCTGCTTCTCGCGGCGCAGGTCGCCTTCGATGATGATGCTCTGGCTCTGGATCACGGTGGCGATCTTCACGAGCTG
>CBFGVD010000386.1:0-3966 GCA_965651965.1 uncultured Verrucomicrobiaceae bacterium
GCTCGCCGGCGGCAACGACGGGCTGAATACCCTCGTGCCTTACGCCGACGACGCCTACCACAAGGCCCGCCCGCGGCTTGCCAAAAAGGGGAAGGAACTCATCACCCTGGACGACCATGTGGGCCTGAATGCCGCGATGCCCTTCCTGGGCGGCATGTTCAAGGAGGGCAACCTGGGGATCGTGCAGGGCGTCGGCTACCCGAACCCGAACCGCTCGCACTTCGTCTCCACCTCCATCTGGGAAACGGCGGACCTGGACAACCGCTCCAGCACCGGCTGGATCGGCCGCTATTTCGACAATGCCTGCTCCGGCGCGGACCCCACGGTCGGCATCAGCCTGAACAAGACGCAGCCGGAGTCCTTCGGCGCGCTCAAGAATCCCGGCGTCTGCCTGAGCTCGCCGGAGCTCTACCGCTGGATCCACGGCGGCGGTGAAAAGGCGCAGGCGGAGGAGTTCTTCGCCTCCCTGAATTCCCCGGAGGAGGAAGAGGATGCGCCGGTGGAAGGCGCGTCCATCGGCATGCCCGCGGGCGGCAAGGTCGGGGGCATCCGGGGCGAGAGCAACCTGGCCTTCCTGGAGCGCGTGGCGATGGATGCGCGCGTGAGCTCCGCCAAGATCCTGGAGCTCGCCGCGAAGCACCGCACGAAAGTGACCTACGAAGGCACGCCGATTTCCCGCAGCCTGAACATGGTCTCCCGCCTCATCGCCGGCGACATGCCCACGCGCGTGTATTACGTGAGCCACGGGGGCTTCGATACCCACAACCAGCAGGTGAATTCGCACGACCGCCTGCTCGGCCAGCTCGACCGCGCGTTGAAATCCTTCTTCGCCGACCTGAAAGCCCAGGGGAATGCGGAGCGGGTGGTGCTGATGACCTTCTCGGAATTCGGCCGCCGGGTGGCGGAAAATGCGAGCGCGGGCACGGACCACGGCCGCGCCTCCTGCCTCTTCGTGGCGGGGGAGGGCGTGAAGGGCGGCCTCCATGGCACGTATCCCAGCCTGACGGACCTGGAACAGGGCGATCTGAAACACACGGTGGATTTCCGCGGCGTCTATGCCTCCGTGCTGGAAGGCTGGCTGAAGACCCCCGCGAAGCCGGTGCTGGGCGGGGATTTCCCGCAGACCGGCGTCTTCGCCTGATCAAGCTCCACGAACGGGTAGGGCCGGAGACACGATTTCCGGCTGCAAGCGGCTACCCGGCAGGACAGTATCCCCGGAACGATGAAATCCGCCGCCCCTTTCTTCACCTGCATCGCCTGCGTTCTACCGGCGCTCCCCCTGGCGGCTCCCGCCGCGGAAACGCTCGCCGCGGCCCGCGAGGGCAAACAGATGGTCGTCCGCGCGGGGGAAAGGGTGGTGCTGCGCTATCAGGCGGAGCCGGGGGACTTCCCGTGGAAGGGGATCAAGAAAATCTTCCGCCGCGGGGGTTACATCCAGTCGCTCTTCACGCCCTCCGGCAAGCTGGTCACCGACGACTTCCCGCCGAATCACATTCACCACCACGGCGTCTGGAGTCCTTGGACCAAGACGGAGTTCGAGGGCCGGCAGCCGGATTTCTGGAACATGGGCCAGGGCAAGGGCCGGGTGGATTTCGTGTCGCTGGACGGATCGCGCGCGAAGGACGGCAAGGTCGGCTTTTCGGCCACCCACCGCTTCGTGGACATGACGGCGAAGCCGGAGAAAGCCGCCTTGAACGAAACCTGGGATGTCACCGTGGCGGCGGAGGAAAAGCGCAACGTGATCGACATCGCCATCACCCAGACCTGCGCGACGGATGCGCCGCTCAAGCTGCCGGAGTATCACTACGGCGGTTTCGGCTTCCGCGGCAACCGCGCCTGGGACGGAGCTGGAAATTGCCGTTTCCTCGCGGCATCCGGCGAGACGGACCGCAACAAGCTGAACACGCGGAAGGAGCCGTGGTGCTGGATCGGCGGGAAAGTGGACGGCGAAACCTGCGGGGTGACCATTCTCTGCCATCCGTCGAATTTCCGCGCTCCGCAGCCGGTGCGCGTGCATCCTGCCGAGCCCTTCTTCTGCTACGCCCCGCAGCAGGGCGGGGATATGGAAATCGTGCCCGGCACGCCTTACCGCGCGCGTTACCGGATCATCGTGGCCGATGGAGGTCCTGACGCCACGGCGATCAGGAAGTGGGCGGAAGAATACGCGGCGGTGAAATGAACGCGGTGAGGAACTTCCTTGGCGGGGCGCGCGGCGATGGCCTTCAATCCGCCGCGTGACCGCCGATTTCCGCGCCAAGTTCGACCGGGGCCTCGCCCTCTTCGACCTCGATGGCACCCTGATCCCCTGGGACACGCAGATGCTTTTCTGCGACCACGTGCTGAAACGCGAGGGCTGGCGCCGGGCCTACCTGCTTTTTTTCGCCGCTTTCCTGCCCGCCGCGCGCGTGCTCGGGGACGAGGGGATGAAGCGCATATTCCTCTGCTACCTCTGGCGCGCGGACCGGGCGAAGCTGGAGGAGTGGGTGCGGGAATTCGTGCCGGGCTACTTCCCCCGCCGCTGCTACGCGCCGCTGCTGGAGCGGCTGGAGGCGCACAAGCAGGCCGGGCACCTGACCGTGCTGGCCTCCGCCAGCCCCGGGTTTTATGCGGAGGAAGTCGGGCGCGTCCTCGGCTTCGACCTCGCGCTCGGCACGCCGGTGGAAAGCGGCGACGTGATGCCCCTGTTGCCCGAGCTCGCCAACCACAAGGGCGGGGAAAAGGTCCGGCGGCTCTCGGAAATCCTGGGCCCGCCGCTGGAGGGCCGCTGGCCGCTCAGCCACGGCTACTCGGATAGCACGGCGGACCTGCCGATGCTGGAATGCTGCATGGAGAATACCTTGGTGAATCCTTCCGCACGCCTCACGGCCATCGGGCGGGCCCGCGGCTGGGAGATCCTGCGGCCCGCGAAGCCGTGGAAGAACCGCCGGGAGCACGCGCTGGAAGTCATGCGCCGCATCACCGGCCTCGGGTAAGGGGAGCGCACGAGCCGCTCAAAAAAGCGGCAAGGTTTCCATTTCCTGGCGCGTCGTCACCGGCTTTGCCAGGATCGCGTCGATCCGGGTGAGCAGGTCCAGCGAAGGAGTGGCTTCCTCTTCCAGCACCTCGCGCAGATACCCGCTCCAGTGCCCCGGCGTGTTGCCTTCTTCCCGGGAAAGGATCAGCGCCAGCTCGCTCAGCCGGCCGCTCGCCGCGAGCTGCTTGCGCGTGCGGCGCAGCCAGCTTTCCAGATAGGGCCGGTCCGGCTTGTTGGGAAACACGCCTGGCTTTTATCAGCCCGCGGCCCGCGGCGGCAAGGCGGATCGGGTTTTGTTAGGCCGGCTCCACCTGGGCCACGGCCATCGCGGCGATGCCTTCCCGCCGGCCGACGAAGCCCATGGTCTCGTTCGTGGTCGCCTTGATCCCCACGCGCGCGGGATCGAGCCCCAATGCCCGGCCGAGATTTTCCTTCATCGCCTGGCGGTGGGGCAGGATCTTCGGGGCTTCCGCCACGAGGGTGCTGTCGATGTTCACCAGGGCATAGCCCTGCTCCCGGCAGAGCGCGGCGGCCTTTTCCACGATCTCCAGGGAGCAGATGTTCAAGCAAGCCGGATCGCCGGGCGGGAAATAGTGGCCGATGTCCGGCAGCCCGAGCGCGCCCAGCACCGCGTCCGCGATGGCGTGGCAGAGCACGTCCGCATCCGAGTGGCCTTCCAGGCCGTGGGTGTGGGGGATCTCCACTCCGCCCAGGATCAGGGGGCGGCCTTCCGCGAAACGATGCACGTCGTAGCCGAAACCGATCATGGCAACTGGTTCAAAGGATCTCTTCGATCGGGATCAGGCCGTTCGTCGCGACGATCGACCAGGCATCCGCGTCCTGCACCGGCTGGAGATCGACTTTCCCTCCGGCGGCTTCCACCAGCAGCTTGCCCGCGGCGATGTCCCAGAGGGAGATGCGGGACTCGATGTAGCCGTCCAGGCGGCCGCTGG
>CBFGVD010000387.1:0-3954 GCA_965651965.1 uncultured Verrucomicrobiaceae bacterium
GACGAAGGTGCGGAACAGGGGCATCGATCCGCCGCGCTTCACCGGGGACGTGGCGGAGGATTTCGCCGCACGCTGCAGGCGGGGGATGAGCTCGCTGGAGGTGCGATGGGTGCTGGAGGACTTCCAGGCCGCCGGCCTGGACGAAGGGCCGGGAAGCCTGATCGACATGATCGGGACGCTGGCGGGCAGATTCCCGGAGTGGAAGCCCTTGGAAGGAGGCGCCGCGGACAAGCTGGACGCCCTGCTGGAGCGGCTGGCGGCACGGCAACGCGCCTGGTACCGAGGGGCGCTGGCGGACGCGCTACGGCTGGACAGGGGCCAAACGGCGGAGGTGAAAAGGAACCTCGCGCTAACCCGGGAGGAGCTGGCCCGATCGCAACCCGAGGACGCGCCGGACATGCCCGGCCCGTCTTTTCACCGGGCTCTCCCGGCCGTGGCCTGGCTGGCGGACGAACGCCACGCCCCGTGGAACCTTTGCGCCCTGAGCCCCGGCCAACTGGCGGTCACCCGGCACGATGAGGTGGTCCGGAAGCAACTCAACATCATCTCCACGGAAGGCGGGGGCGAGGCGGCGGTGCCCTCGTGGTTCGATCTGCGCCCGGCTGCGGGGGTCGGCGGGCTTGCGGGGCCGGATCAAGCCCTGCTGGAGGCGGAGGCGTTTTTCCCGCTCGCGGCCGGACAAGCCCCGGAAGAGGACGGCGAGCTGCTGGCCATGGCGAAGGGCCTGCACCCGGCACAGCTCAAGACGCTGCTGCTGCTCGAGCCCGCCTGCGCGGGCGCGTTGCTGGCGGAGCTGGAAGCACGCGGCGAATGAGCGGCTTGCCCGTGCAGGCATCGGGCGCATAGGCTGCGCCCGCACATGTCCGAAGGCCCGCTGATCCGACCCGGCGATTCCCTGCTCGTCGCCGCCCCGGCGGAGTGGCGGGAAGCCTGCCTCTCCATGCCTGCGATGCGCGCGCTGCGGCGGATGGGGGCGGACCTGGAAGTGCTCTGCCCGGAGCGACAGCTCCCGCTGTGGGCCTCCGGCGGCTTCGGGAAGGTGAAAGGCTACGCTCCGCGGGCATCGGTCCGGGCGATCGCGGCCCTGCTGGAAAAGAGCGGGACGGCGCTGGCCTGGGAACCGGGCGAGGCCGCGGATGCCTTCGCGAAGGCGGGCATCCCCCGGCGGCTGGGTCCGCCCGCGAAGGGGCTGGACAAGCGCCTGACGGAGCGGGTGGTGGTGATCGAAGAAGCCGGCCCGGTGAGGCACCGGGTGCGGTTTTACCTCGATATCGCCGGGAAGCTGGGAGCGGAAACGATGGTGGCGGAAAATTTCGAGCCGGCCGCGACGGGAGTGCCGCGTGCGGAGGACCGGGTACTGCTGGTGCCGGATTCCGATCTGGGGCGGCACTTCGAGTGGCCGGTGGAGCGCTGGGTGGAGCTGGCCGCGGCACTGCGGGAGGCCGGACGCCAGGTGAGAATCGCGATTTCAGGGCCGCTGGGGGAGAAGCTGGCGGCGGGCATCGAAGAGGCCGAAAGCATCCGGATGGAGGCACCCGCTCTGGAGGAGCTGGCTTCACACGGTCTCTGCATCGCCGCGGACGGAAGCATCCCGCACCTGGCGGCGCACGTGGGCACGAAGTGCCTGGTGCTCTTCGGCCCCGGGGAGCCGGAATGGATGCGGCCGCTGGGCAAGCAGCACGGGATCGCGCGGCGGAAGGCGGAATGCTCGCCCTGCTTCGCGAGCAAGTGCCCGATGGACCTGCGCTGCCAGAAGGAGCTGGAAACCGGGGAAGTGCTGCGCGTGCTGGCGGCGAGCGGGGAAGCCTGAGCCCTGCGGCCTGGCGCCTACTTCAACACGTGATCCAGCAGGAGACTCTGGATATGAAGGTAGAACTGGGAGCGGAACCATGCGGAGCGCTTCCCGCGTGTCATTTCCTCCGGCTCGGCGGCGGAGAGCCCGTAGCGCTCCTCAAGGGCGAGCCTGGCCTGGTTCAAGCCGCCGTACCATAGCTCCGAATCCTCCTTGGTGATAAAGACCTCGCCGGGCTCTTCCCCGTCCCCGGCACGGGCGATGGCGGCCTCGATGGTCTCGAGCTGCGCATTGAAACCGTCCCGGAGATCGGGCAAAACGAACTCCTGCCAATCCTCCATGGCATCATCCCCGGCCATCGGTGCGGCGATCCGCCCGGCAAGATCGCCGCCGCCGCGGGCATCGTAAGGGATGCAGCGCAGGACCATCCAATCCAGCGGGGTCTCGACATCGATCCTGAGCCCGCCCTTCAGCGTGGGAGCGACTTTCATTCCGCCTTTTCCATGGAGGACTTCAACTGGTGGGCCTGGAGCTGCTGGGTGTAGAACTCGGCTTTCTCCCGTTCCCCGGTCCAGACGACGGCACGGCCGCGCTTGTGGACTTCCATCATCATCGCCGCGGCCCGGTTCTCCGGATAAGCGAAGATCTTCATGAGCACGAGGGTGACGTAGGACATGAGATTCACCGGGTCATCATGAACCACCACGTTCCACGGTACGTCCAGCGAAACGTCCTCGACGGTCTGGGTGAGGGTGCCGGGCATGATCAGACTTCCACGGGTTCCCCGGCGGGGGCATCGATCCATTTCCCGTGCTCGCGGATGAGGTCGATGAGGCGCTCGACGGCTTCGGCTTCGGGGATGTTGAACTTCACCGGCTGCTTGCCGACGTAGAGGTTGATCTTGCCGGGAGCGCCGCCGACGTAGCCGAAATCTGCATCGGCCATTTCGCCCGGGCCATTCACGATGCACCCCATGACGGCGATTCGGACGCCCTTGAGGTGGCCGGTGGAAGCGCGGATCTTCTGGGTGGTGCTCTGGAGATTGAAGAGCGTCCGGCCGCAACTGGGGCAAGCGACGTAATCCGTCTTGAAGATGCGGGTACCTGCGGCCTGGAGGATATTGTAGGAAAGGCGGAGGGACTGGCCCGGAGCGGGCTCGCCCTGGACCAGCACGGCGTCGCCGATGCCATCGCAAAGCAGGGAACCGATGTGACGGGCGGCAACAAGAAGGGTTTCCACGAAATCCCCGCTCTCTTCCGCCGGGTGGAGCGTGTCTTTCAGCAGGACGGGGTGGCGCGCATCCAGGCGGCAGGCAAGCATGCGGAAAGCGGGGATGACATCCAGGTCCAGGCCGTCCGCAACGGTGACGAGGCGGGGCTCCGGAGCATGGTTCAATTCCGAAAGCGCGGCTTCATCCCGGGGATCGATGGCAACGACCCCGGACTTCTCCAGGATGATCTCCGGCTTGAAGTCGCCCATCTTCGCGATCTTGTGGGCGACGGCATTCCACTTGTCCTGGCTGGTAAAGACACGGACGGTGCGGTCCGCGCCGAGCTCGTGGCCCATGATCTCCATGACGGCGCTTTTACGGCGCGCGTAGGAGAAAGGATCATAGGAGGGGGCGAGGGTCGCTGCCGCAGGCTGGTCCCGCTTGCTCTGGAAGGGTGCGGCAAGGGCGCGGGCGACGGGGATCTCGAAGACGGGATCTTCCGTAAGGGACACGCGGATCGTGTCCCCGATGCCATCCGCCAGCAGGGAGCCGATGCCGATGGCACTCTTGATGCGGCCGTCCTCGCCGTCGCCCGCCTCGGTAACACCGAGGTGGATGGGGTAGTTCCAATCCGGGCCTTCCTGATCGAGACGGGCCACGAGCAGGCGGTAGGCCTCGATCATGACCTTCGGGTTGGAGGCCTTCATGGAGAAAACGAAATTGTGGTAATTCATCTCCCGCGCGATGCGGGCGAACTCCAGGGCGCTCTCCACCATGCCGAGAGGGCTGTCCCCGTAGCGGTTCATGATGCGGTCCGAGAGGGAGCCGTGGTTCGTGCCGATGCGCATGGCGCGCCCGAGGGATTTGCAAAGTTCCACAAGGGGGGCGAATTCTTCCCGGATGCGGCCGAGTTCCTCCGGGGAGAGCAGGGTGGGGGTGCCGCCGCCCATGA